>JAOUFP010000115.1 GCA_029858145.1 Nitrospirota bacterium
GCCGGAGAAAAGAAACAAGTGATCATGAGACTGATGTGCGAAAAAAAGTTGACTCTGCACGGGCTGGCTCCCGGACCTCAACAGCGGAATACTCACACCTGCGTGCAGAAAAGGTGACAGGAAGGTCAGGATGGTACACTGCTCACTGGTCAATCGCGCCCGCTGCCAGCGAACCCCCAGCTTCCTCATCATGGAGAGGATGTGACCGACAGCCTGCGTCCCTTCCATGATTCTCTTTTCTCCTGCTCCTTTCCCTGCATCCAAAAGCCGGAAGGCATTTCCCTGCCTGCCTTGACATGCCGGTGAATTGACAGCAGGTTCAATGTGTGATATACGGTAAACGGGAGAAGGAATTAGCCCCGGGAAAGCTGAACTCTCCGTAAAAAGACGCGGCTTACTGTAGGATGAACTGGGCTTCCGGGGGGGGAATAACTTTCCTGGGTCACGGCTTTTTTCATTTCCCGGTGATGTATTGTCATGAGAGCTATTTACACAATCAAGCGACTTAAAGACATTGCAAGTGCACTCCTGACCCAAACCCGTCTAAGAAAACATGAACAATGGACTCGTCGGGAGCTGGAGGAGTTTCAGCAGAAGGGCCTTGCAGCTTTAGTTAAACATGCGGTCGGCCATTCTCCTTTCTACAGAAAGCTCTATAGAGACATCAACATCAATGAGAAAATAATCCTCGATAGCCTGCCAATTATTGACAAGGCAACGATAATGGAGAACTTCGACATTGTTGTGACGGAGCCTCGCCTGAAACTCATCGAACTGCAGGACCACATCGCGCAGCTCAGCCGGGATGATTACCATCTCGGAGAATATCGCATCGTTACCACCAGTGGCAGTTCCGGTCTTAAGGGAGTTTTTGTGTTTAACAGAAAGGAATATAGCACAGTCCTTGCGTGCGGACTGAGATGCTCGTCATTTATGGGGGTGTCGCCGCGTCTTCCGAAGCGCTGGAGAGGTGCCCTCATTGGCGCCAGCAGCCCGATGCATGTTACCAACCGCTTTTACTCAATCGTTGATGTGGGACTTCATAATTTTCAACGTCTCGCAGCAACAGTCGGCATTGAACACCTTGTTGAGTCGCTGAATGCCTTTAAGCCGGACTGGTTGTGCGCCTATACCTCGATCGCGTCTGTCCTGGCAGATGAACAACGCGAAGGGCGTTTGGATATTCACCCCCGGGTGATATCTACAAACGCTGAGGTGCTCACGATGAAGATGAAGCAGAAGATTACAGAAACGTGGGGGGTTCAGCCGTTTAACACTTATGGCATGTCTGAATCCGGATTGGTGTTCGCTTCCGATTGCTCTTTTCACAGGGGCCTCCATGTTTACGAAGATCTTTTCATTGCAGAAGTTGTGGATGAACACAACAGCGCGGTCCCTGAAGGATCGCCCGGTTATAAGCTCTTGATCACGAATCTTTTTAACTATACTCAGCCCCTCATCCGTTACGAGGTTTCGGACATGATCACCATGGCAAAAGAGTCGTGCCCCTGCGGGCGGCCGTTCAGGCTTATTGCGGAGATAGGAGGCCGAACTGAAGATATCATTTATCTTCGAAATCATCAGGGTGAAAGAGTACCTGTGCATCCCTTACACCTGGAAAATCCTCTGGAATCGTTACGGGACGTTAAAGAGTATCAGATATTTCAGGAAGAGGACAAACTTCGTGTTGTTATTGTCCTGCTCCAGGGAGGCTCGGAAGAGGAAGTCTCTAAAAGGCTCCGGGAGAAGGTGAGGAATAGCCTGGATTCACTCGGCGCCATTTGTCCGGAGATACAGGTCCGGTTTGTCGGGGCCATAAGAGGAGATCCGCAAAAGATGGGGAAACTGAAACGAATAAAGTCCATCGTCAGGACAGAGGAGAAAAGCAGAAGGATTTCAGCTGGCCCTGGTGATACGTAACAGAGGGGTTTGACAGCACCGACTTTCAGTTGATAGTTGCCCCCGAAGATCATGACTGCAACCGGTTATCGTCAGAATATTTATCAAAGAAGAGAAAAATTAAAAAATGCCGGTTGAAAACAGCTGAGTGCCTCCAGACAACGCAGCCACCTGAACATAACCTCCCCTTGCATTACATTATCTCCTCAGCTCCGGACAGCGGTCCACAAAAGGCCCAGCAGTTTCCGCAGCGACGGGGAAGCCTCGAAATAAGCCATTTTTCTGTAAAACTCTTTCGCCCGCTTTGACGTGACGGTTACCGGATTGAGCCGCTTCCTGAAAGGACCGCGAAAAACCGCCTTTTGCGGCCTGTCGAACAGCAACACGTTATTCGTAAAACCGATGCCCGATTGCACATCATACACATCGTGCCCCGGGAAACCGCCCCACGGGGCCAGCATACGGCCATACACATATTCGGCTCTCAGGTTGACCCCGATCATGCCGTAGCCCAGGCCGGCGATTGCACGTTCCAGGGCGGCAGCGACCTGCGGGTCTTTAAGTGTTCCCGGGTGGACGACAATGGCGGCATAGAGCGTCCCCCACAGCGTTTCGTTGGCAAATTCAACCGCACGGTCTACAAATTCAGGCACGCCCGGGGCCTCGATCGCTGTCTCTGAGAAGAGGCTGCAAAATGGCTCCGTCCTGAAACAGATGTCTTCCCTGCTGTGCGGGTCAACATCCGCGATGAACGTCCAGGGGAGGTGACCTCCGTCCGCTCCGCCGAATTGCCGGGCTTCGGGGTGCGCGGCGATAAATGCCGCGCGGCGTTCTTTCGCACCCGGATAGTACCCTTTGCGCGTCTCTGTCTTCGAAAGTACATCTCCTATCGCCCCGATGAACGCATCCCTATGACTCCAGTTTTTGTGCTGGATGATCACACGGGGCGTATGGCAGTTGAAGCCGGCATTGCATGCAAGCCACGATACGAGTTCTATCGCCTGCTCCATCACATCCCTGTCGTTCCAGGGACCGGGGACAACAATCACGGGAGTGATATTCCCCAGCTCTGCAGTGATTTTTTTTAAGAGCAACGGGCTGCGTTCGGCCTTGCGTCGCGCGCCTTCAGGGCCGGGGCCGAAGACGATCGCCTCGAGGGTCTTATCCGAACCCGTAATGTGGATTTCATCCACCACCGGGTGGTTGCACAGATATGCCCCTTCTTCCGCGCCGCCCTCGACAATACGGAAAAAGCCCCTCTGAATCAGGGCACTGAACCCTTCTTCAAGCAGGGGGCCGAGGTAGGCGTTTACCGGGTTGGTTTTCAGTATGACCACCATGTTCTCTGCGAACAGCTTGTACAGGAAATCGCCGGGAACAAGGCATGAGGCGTTCCCCGCGCCGAGAACGACCACAATTTTCCCCTTGTGACTCTTGTCCTGATAGACACGGGCCTGTGTTTTGACTGCTTCATCGGCTGTAATACCAGGTTCCATCCAGACCTCTCCGTTGACGCCTCTGAACAATATGCTGTCAGACAGAGTCTGCGGGAACACCTTCACTGCTGCCTGCCCCCCGGGCCGGAGCGTGCATCTTTTGGTCCCGGGACGCCCATGCTTCCTGATGCCGATCAACGACTGGCGCAGCAGCCGCACCTCGCGGAATATCGACGACAGCATCGCCCATTCTTCGCCCTCGCCCAATGTATTCTCAGGGATGCCCTTTTCATGAATGCTGGCAGCGACCCAACGTTCCGCCAGTTGCAGCATATCCCGGCTGATCTCTTCCAGAATGACAATACGTTCATCTATGCCGAGTGCCGCCCATGCGTCTTTGTTCGCCTGAAGGTCCTTCAGCGCCTCATCGGCAGCCTTCCGAGAGGGGGGATGCATACTCATGTTAAGAACCGGAGAACAGGACGATCATATTTCTCATTTCCTTTGCCTGCCCGCGGCATCCGGATATGGCAACAGGAGATCCTAATTCCAAATATATACGTTTTTGTGGCGGATGTAAACTACCGGTTTCGGGAAAATGATTTTCACATATTTTTGTGTATGCACCCTTGATTTCTTGAGGGAATCATTCCCTGCAGATCCTGCCTGTGACCTTTTTTGATCCGGCAGGAGGAGTACTTTTTCCAAACTGATTTTTTCCGGCTCGTAGGCAAAAGAGAAATATGCTATATTTGGAGTGTTCGACAGAGGGCGGCATTTATGCCCGGATGCTAATCTGATTTGCGGGAGGGCTTGTGGAGGCGACAATTGAAAATTACGATAAGATAAGGGCATATGGCTCCCTTGTGAAACGCTACCTCTGGTTTCTCGTGATGGCATGGACAATTATCATTGGCGCGTCTCTCGGCTGGGAACTGTATCTTACCGATAAGGCAATCTCAGACATTGCGTATTTCGAAGCAAAAACAACGCTCGACAAAGATATCCTCTACCGCAGGTGGAATTCGCAGCAGGGGGGTGTATATGTCGTGGCCAGTGAATATACGCCCCCCAATCCATACCTTTCTCATATCCCCGAGCGTGACATCAAGCTGCCGTCAGGCAAGATATTGACCTTGGTGAATCCTGCATACATGACAAGACAGGTGTATGAGATGGCGAAGAAGGAGTCCGGCACGTTGGGACATATCACAAGTTTGAGGCCGGTCAATCCCCGCAATGCGCCTGACCCCTGGGAAGCCAGGGCCCTGAATGCATTCTACCAGGGCAGGAAAGAGATAAGTTCCTTAGAAAAGGTGGAAGGGAAAGAATACATGCGCCTGATGTATCCTTTCTTCACCGAGCCAAGCTGCCTCAAGTGCCATGCCATCCATGGGTACACACTCGGCGAACTCAGGGGAGGGATCAGCGCTTCCATTCCCATGGAGCCATTAAGGGCAATCATGCGCGGCCGCATCGCAGAGACATATGTCAGCCATTTGCTCATCTGGGCAATTGGTCTTGGTGCAGTCACCGTTGCTGCAAGAAGGCTTAACAAAAGCGAAACAGAGCGCATGATGGTAGTGAACGCGCTGCGTGAAGAAAAAGACACGGCGCAAAAATATCTTGATATCGCAGGCGTGATGTTTTTAGTCATCAACGCTGACCAGACCGTCGGGCTTATCAATAAAAAAGGCTGCGAGATTCTGGGATATGATGAAAAAGAGATTGCCGGCAAAAACTGGTTTGACCATTTCCTCCCCGAGCGGGTGCGGAGCCGCGCAAAGGCCGTGTTTGAGAAAATAATCGCAGGGGACTCCGAATCTCCGGAGTTTCTTGAAGACAGCATCCTGACCAGGAACGGGGAGGAGAGAATCATCGAATGGCACACTACGGCATTAACTGACGACGCGGGAAATGTCATCGCAACGTTAAGCTCGGGGACGGATATCACCAGCCGGAAACTCATGGAGGAGGAGCGTGAAAAAATGCTCTCAGAGCTTCAGGAATCGATGTCCAGGATCAAAGTACTGAGCGGGTTGCTTCCCATCTGCGCGTCATGCAAGAAGATTCGGGATGACAAAGGGTACTGGAATATGCTGGAGGTTTATATCCGCGATCACTCCGAAGCTGAGTTCAGTCATGGTTTGTGCCCGGATTGCGTGAGGATACTCTACCCTGGATACCGCAAGGATAACAGGGAATAGAAATTCTTTTTCGGGTGAGTCACCTCAAGGGATTTGGCAGCGCGTAAAAATCATTTGGTGCTTTTGACGAGATTTTCGAGAATCTTCATGGGCATCTCCAGACGGTCGCCCTCCTCTTTCTCGACATGGCTGTAGAAATCGCACACCGAGCAGTGCTTTAATTTCTTGGCAAAGGTAGACTGGATTTCGCTGTTACATGTAGTGTCGGCTATCAGCCAGCAGACCCTGCCCGCGTTCTTTCCGCCGTGCACGCCATCGTACATGGTCATTTCAGGCACGATGCACTTCCTGAAGTTTTCCTTGCCTTCGCTGTCTTCCAGGCTGCAGCACTTCTTGTATTCCCAGCAGTTAATCTTACCCATGCTGATCCATTCTCTCTCTTTTATTACTATTATAATTCGGATTTTCCCTTGCAGATGTCAATGTGAAGTTATAATTATAAGGTGCACTGTTAAAGACAGATAGCGGACAGGGGAAAAGAGAGCATGATAGAATGAAGCATGGGGTAGGGGATTGATATGAATAAAACTGCAAGCAAAACACCTTCTCTTCTGCTGGAAACTTTTGATTCTATCGCTATCCCTGTCTTTCTTGCCGACCATGAAGGGAATCTCATTGATTGCAATGAAACTGCCTGTGATATTTTGAAATATTCCGCGGATGATCTGGCCGGCCGCACTCTTCGTGATTTCATTACGCTCACCAAAAGCCCTCCCGGCACAAATCATGCCCGGCCGGAACATGCCCCTGCCGGCCATAAAGACACCGAACATTATGAAGCCTCATGCAGGAGAAAAGACGGCACGGCCTTTGCCGCAAAGGTGGCAATCATATCCTTCATTGAAGAGAACCAGAAGCTGGTCGTTATTCAGAATATATCAGACCGGAGAAAGCTTCAGTTGAAGGCTTCGCAAAGGACAAAGGAACTGGCGATTTTCAATACCTTCGCAAAAATACTCACCACCCACGTGGATACAGACAGAATAACGCAGGAGACGGTTGATGCCCTGGCAGAAATCATGACTGCCGACAAAAGCTGGATATACCTGATTGACAGTGAAAGGGGAGACCTTTACCTGAAAGCCCGGCATGGCTCCCCCGGTGACGGCCCCGCCTGCGGCAGACGTCTGACTGCAGGCGAATCGTTCGAGGGAAAGGTGGTCACCTCCGGCAGGCCGCTGCTGGTTGAAAACGCCCCGGAAGACCCGAGGGTATCTTACAGGGAAAAGGGCATCAGGAGCATAGCCGCGGTTCCCATATCCTCGAAAGGGGTCATCATGGGGGTGCTCGGCCTGGCAAGCAGCAGGGCCTCATTTTTTACCGCCATGGACATACAGCTGCTGACCACCATCGGGAGCCAGCTCGGCGTCGCGATCGAGAACTCACGGCTTATCGGTCAGCTGCAGGAAAAGATGAGCCAGATCGAACTCATCAACGAACTCAGCGGGATCATCAATTCCAGCCTGAGCATCGGGACCATCTTCAGGATAATGGTCTCTGAGATAAGAAGGCTGATAGACTACAGCAGGGCAAGTCTTCTCCTCTATGATGAAAAGAAGAACAACTTCCTGATCTTCGCGCTTGACACTGCAATGAAGACCGTCATGAAAAAAGGCGTCAGGGCCCCGGTAGAGGGCACGAGCGCCGGCTGGGCGGTAAGGAACAACAAGCCCTGGATAAGCCGCGACCTGCGCGAAACAACTTTTCCTCTGGACAGGAAGCTGCTGCAGGAGGGCATCAGGTCGACCGTCAGCATCCCCCTCTTCCATGACAGGATACTGGGGGTCTTCAACCTCGACAGCACCAGTCCCGCGAAGTACTCGGAAAAGGATCTCGGCATACTGGTCCCCGTTGCAAAACATATCTCCATCGCCCTTGAAAACGCCCTGCTCTTCGAAGAGATATCAAAAGAGAAGAAGGAATGGGAGAAGACGTTTGATGCGATTACCGACATGGTATGGATTGAAGACGGAGGACAGCGCATCCTGCGCGCTAACCAGACGCTGCTGTCCCTGACCGGATTCTCTTCAATTGAAATAACCGGAAAGCAATGCTGGGAACTTTTCGAGGCGATCGGCATAAATCATATAGAATGCATTTGTGAAGATACGATACGCACAAAGAGGCCTTCGTTCCGTGAGCTGAAGGGGGCAGGCAGAAGCACCTTCCATTTCTGGGCGTACCCGCTGATCGACGAAGAGGGACAGCTCTACGCGGTCGTCCACTATCTCAAGGACGTCACCGACCAGAAGCAGCTTGAACAGCAGCTGATCCGTTCGGAAAAACTGGCCTCTCTCGGGACCCTCGTCGCGGGGA
>JAOUFP010000116.1 GCA_029858145.1 Nitrospirota bacterium
CCCGGACATGTTCCGCTGAACCAGGTTGAACTGAATGTGAGACTCGAAAAAGAGATATGCAAGGGAGCGCCGTTCTACGTGCTCGGCCCGCTCGTTACGGACATCGGCATGGGCTATGACCATATCACCGCCGCGATAGGAGGCGCTGTGGCAGGCGCCGCTGGCGCTGATTTCCTCTGTTATGTGACGCCGTCAGAGCATATCAGGCTGCCAAGCATTGAGGACGTGAAGGAGGGGGTCATCGTGTCGAAGCTTGCCGCCCACGCGGCCGATATCGCCAAGGGAATTAAAGGCGCGATGGACGCTGACAACAGAATGGCGAAGTGCAGGAAGGCCCTTGACTGGAACGGGCAGATCGCCCTGAGCCTGAACCCTGATAAGGTAAGGGAGTGGAGGGCCGAGGTGCCGCCGACAGAGACCGAGGTCTGCAGCATGTGCGGAGAATTCTGCGCGATAAGGACTGTCGAGCGGGCGCTCAAAAAAGGCAGGTAGACCTTAACGTTACATAAGTGAGAGGGGCGAACATGCCGAAGAAGTCCATAAATGGATAGCGAGCCAATAGCGAGCGAATGTAATGAAAAGTAATCCTTGCATTAGATTCTCTGCGGTCTCCGCAGGGAAGATCAATTCGGCAAATACCAATTGTGATTCACGTAAACGCAGTTATAACCTTGAGTGACTTTTCAGAAAAAAGCAGATCACCATATGAGGGGGCTCTGCGGGGCCTCAGATTATGGACCTTTTTCCGCTCATTCGCCCTTCTTTTTCAGAGTCACTATGCAACGGCAAGGTAGAAAGTGGTGAAGGCATGCTGACGAAAGCCATCCTGCTGCTGGGTCCGACGGGGGCCGGGAAAAGCCCTCTCGGAGATCAGATAGAGAAGAACGGGATCCAGGGAAAAAGGTGCTTCCATTTTGATTTCGGGCATGAACTGAGGAGTATCGCGGAACTCGAACGCCCCCCCGATGGTTTTCATGAGAAAGACCTGTCCTTTATCAGGGATGTCCTCGAAAAAGGGCTGCTGCTTGAGAATGAACATTTTCATGTAGCGGAAAAGATCGTCCGCCTTTTTCTGCGCAGGAATGATTTCAGGGAAGATACGCTTCTCATCCTGAACGGCCTGCCCAGGCATGTGGACCAGGCGCGGGACATGAGCGGCATTGTTTCCGTCAGGGGTCTTGTTGTGCTGGATTGCGCACCTGAAGAAGTGTACAAAAGGATCGATCAGAATTCCGGCGGGGACAGGACCGGCAGAAGCGACGACAGCCTCGATATGATCAGCAGAAAGCTCGACATTTTCAGGGCCCGCACAGCTCCGCTCATCGAATACTACTCGAACAGGGGCGCCGTTATTGTAAAGGTAAGGATAACAGGAAATTCTACTCCCCACAGCGCCTACAGGGAATTGATGGCCGCGTTTTCAGGATAAGAGACCGCGCTCAGCGGCCGTATACCGCTTTCAGTTTCATGGAATAGTGAAGAATTGCTGACAACAAGATTTGTTCCACTGCAGTAAAAACGAATATCCCCTCCTCGTTTTCAGAGCATTGCTTTGAAAAATAATAATATGCTAGTATTGCATGCCGAGATTCAGTAAGTCACAGGAAAAGTTTATAGATGACTTGTGAATCCAGGGGATTATCCGACCCATATCCGGCTGACACTTTTGTCAGAACAGACCGTTTGTCAAAAAATGGCTTGCATTGAGGGAACACTGGAAATATGGGTGCGTTGTACACGCGTCCGGTATTAAAGCAAACAGAAGAAATGATTTGGTTATATATTGTCTTTTTTATAGGAGTCAATACTGATGAAGAAATTTAAGTGGCTAATAGCAGTAAAGCTGGTATGCTTTCTTTCAGTTGGTTTATCTGCTCACCAGGTTCAGGCAGCCGGGATAACACCTCAAAACCAGTTAAATCTGTTGTCTGCGCAAACACCCCAATCTTATGATAGTCAGTTGCCGACTTCACCGCAAATGCAATCTCAGCAAATACAGGCTCCAATATCACCGCAAATGCAGCCGCGGCAAATACAGGCTCCAATATCACCGCAAGCGCAGCCGCAGCAATTGCCCATGGAAAAACCTTCTGAATTTGAGCAGTTTGTTTCCGGGGAAACAGAAATTACTGATGTGCAGCTTGAGATATTGAAAGGTCTGGAAGGAATTGCTTTTTCGCATTCATTGAAAAGAGCTGAATTTGGTCAGACTGCAGTTTCAGTCCGAATTGTGAAATATTCAGAAAATGCGCAGGGAGTTTCAGTCTCTCCGGTTCAAGTTGATGCGGGATTTATAATCGGAACTCGTGAAGCAATAGCGGATGCGTTTAAGAAATTGGGGATAAGAAGTCCTTTTGTTATATCCACTGACCTTAAACAGTTCGGGTATGATCTTTTCAGGCAGCCTCTGTCGGCCTTTGGTCCCGCAGAAAATGTGCCTGCCGGGGCTGATTACATTGTGGGGCCCGGAGATGAAATAAAGATAACGGTCTGGGGGAAGATAGAGGGGCAGTGGAATGTTGTTGTCGACAGAGACGGCACCATCGCTCTGCCGAAGATCGGCATAATGGGTGTAACAGGACTTACCTTTAAAGAGCTTAAAGAGGTCCTCTACAACGGCCTTTCGAAATATTATACGGGCTTCGAGATGAATGTCGGCATGGGTTCATTGCGGTCTATAAGGGTTTACGTTGTCGGAAATGCCCAGAGGCCGGGTGCGTATACAGTTTCTTCACTCGCGACACTTGTGAATGCCCTTTTTGATTCCGGAGGTCCGGGGAAGACCGGGTCGATGAGGGACATACAGGTCAAGAGAAATGGCAAGACTTTGGTCAATTTTGATCTTTATGAGTTTCTCCTGAAGGGTGACAAAACAAAGGATATAAGGCTCATGTCTGAGGATGTAATATTCATTCCTCCTGTTGGTCCTCTTGCGGCAATCGCGGGAAGCGTGAATAATCCTGCCATATATGAATTGAAAGGGGAATCAAAGATTGCTGAACTGATAACGCTCTCCGGCGGCCTGAATACAATTGCTACGAAAAACAGAGTCCAGGTCGAGCGGATCGTTGACGGCAATCGGCAGGTCGTATTCGAATCGACCCTTGATGATATAAAGGAAAACGATCTGGCCCTTCAATCCGGTGATGTGCTGAAAATTTTTCAGGTTGTCCGGGAGCAGCGGACGATAAAGGTCTCCGGCGCTGTTCAGAGAGAAGGGGAGTATGGATTCAGTGCGGGTTCGACAGTCACCGTCAAAGATCTGGTGGCCATGGCCGGGGGGCTTAAGTATTACGCTTATACGAAAGAGGCGGAATTAACGAGGGTGGAAGTGACTGATAAGGGACCGGTGACCGAGAAAATCGTAATTGATCTTGAAAAGGCATTAGCAGGGGATCCGGCGAATAATATTTCCCTCAAGGAAGATGACTATCTTTTTGTGCGGACCGTGCCGGAATGGCAGACGTATACTATAGTTTCTATAGCTGGCGAGGTGAGATTCCCCGGCGTCTACACAATTATGAGGGGTGAAAAAATATCAAGCCTTATTGCAAGAGCTGGCGGATTTACGGACAAGGCGTATCTCAGAGGGGCGATATTTACACGGAAAAGTGTGCAGGAGTTGCAACAGAAAAATATCGATGAGATGATACGGCGGCTTGAGAGGGATCTGTTGGGAGCTATTTCGGAAGAAACTGCTACAGCATTGACTTCTGAAGAAGCAAAGATTAAGGCGTATGAGATTGAACAGAAGACAGCGTTTATTAAAAAACTGAAAGAAGTGAAGGCCACAGGCAGAGTCTCCATAGCGGTAAACGAGCCTGAACACCTTAAGAAGACATCGTATGACATTGAACTGGAAGAGGGAGACAGTCTTTTTATCCCTTCAAATCCTTCTACGGTTCAGGTCATAGGAGCTGTTTATAACCAGACAGCCTTTGTCTTTGATAGAGATAAGAATTATTCGAATTACATCGACCTTGCGGGCGGATATACCGATAGTGCTGACGAAGATAATGAATATATCCTGAAAGTTGACGGGACAGCAGTGAGACCTGACAGCGGCGGTTTATTATGGAGCAAAAATTCGAACAGGTGGGAATTCGCCAGTCAGGATGTGGAGCCCGGAGATACCATCGTGGTTCCGGAGGAACTGGAGAAGATTTCCTGGATGCGCGAGATAAAGGACATAACACAGATTATGTATCAGATCGCGGTTACCGCGGGGGTCCTGATAGTTGCGTTTTAGTTTCATGTGAAAGGGTTCACAATTGAGTTTATATGAATCCAAAAATCTCCCCACGCCCCACTTTGCGAAAGAGGGGGGAAATCCCTCCCTTTGGCAAAAGGAGGGAAGGAGGGATTTTATAATTAATGTTGGCATTATTTCGAGACTGCTAATAAGTCTGGCGCTTTTCTTTATGGTCGGCGCAGTATGCGCCGAGGCCTCTACATATCTGCCGCTCGACGATTACGCATATGAGGCGGTGGCCCGCCTTGAGGCAGAGGGAGTCATCGAGAGCGGCCTCACGTCCATGAAGCCGCTGAGCCGCAAAGAAATGGCGAGGCTTGCAGTTGAAGCAGGGAAGAACGCTGAGGGAAAAAGCGGGTCTGTCAGGGCGATGGCGGGATATCTGAAGGAAAGGTTTGCTGATGAGATAAACGGCAGACGGTTTGTCAAGCCCGTTGACTCTCTCTCTGTGCGTTACGCATATAACAGCTCTGATTCCCAGGCGCTTGTGTACAATAATGACGGGGACCAGTACAGAGAGGGCTCCAATGAAAAGGCGGACTTTACTTCACGGGCAGAACTGGGCTGGATCTCCTTTTATGTGAACCCTGAGGTGGGGTATCCCGATAATGACCTCGAGCCTCTTGGAGCCGCAGCAAAAGCTGTCGATTCGGCGCTCGTCTGCGGGAGCGACTGTAACGCGATCTGGGCCTCCGGCAAAAAGGCGGAATTTTCCCTGAAAAGCGCCTATGGCGTGGCGAGCTTCCTCGGCCTTGACCTGACTCTGGGCAAGGACTCACAATGGTGGGGGCCCGGGTATCACGGTGCTTTTCTTCTGTCAAATAATGCGGAGCCCTTCACTATGGTCAGGATCGAGAACCCTGAACCTGTTTTGCTTCCATGGATCTTCAGGTATCTCGGCCCTTTCCGGGTGGCTTTTTTTGTAACGCAGCTGGAGGATGACAGGAACGACGTCCCTGAACCGTATTATTGGGGGATGCGTCTTGATTTCAAGCCGCATCCCCGTGTCGAAATCGGTTTCCAGAGAGCGGCCCTGCTGGGTGGGGAAGGCCGGCCGTCGGACCTCAGCATCTGGTGGAAGAGCTTTACCGGCAAGGGTGAAAACCTGTCTGATGAGGAAGCAGGCGACCAGAAGGCCGGGGTCGACATGAAGGTGACGCTGCCGTTTCAGGTGCAGCCTGTACAGGTCTATGCCGAGGTCAGCGGCGAAGACGAGGCTGGCTACCTGCCGAGCAGGCTGGCTTATCTCGGCGGTATCTATCTGCCGCGGATTCTCAGCGCTGACAGGCTCAGTCTCCGGGCCGAATATGCGACGAACCATATCGATGGCCATCCCAATTACTGGTATTGGCACCATATTTACCAGTCGGGCTACACCTATGACGGGCGGATCATAGGGCACCATATGGGAAGTGATTCGAAGGACTTTTTTGCAGAGCTTTCCTGCCGGCTCTCGGACCGTGGCGATTACGTTGCGGTGGCCTATGACCGTGAAGAGCATAACCGTTCAGCGCAGGTGAGGGCAAAAAAGGACGAGGTTTCCCTCAATGTTGAATACAACATAATGAAGAATATGAGGGTCAGCGCAGCCTATGCTCACGGGAAAATCAAAAACTTCGAAAATGTTTCCGGCGACAGCAGGAGTGTAGATATGGCGTCCGTCACCGTGCGGTACTCGTTTTAAGGGTGGCGAGTAGTTGAATCGGGATTCAAAATACTAAGGAGTTCATAAGGAAGAAGATATCCCCTCTCCTCCGTCCTCTCCCTCCAGGGGCGAGGATGGCTGAAAAGTGCCCCTCCCTTGAGGGGAGTGGATGAAGGGGAGGGTGCTAAGACGCGGCAAATGACAATTGAAGACATAAAAGAGACCCTTTCTCCTGTCTTTGAGAGACAAGGGAATGTTTTGTTTGCGTATCTTTTTGGGTCAGTGGCCAAAGGAGAGATTTCGCCGTCAAGTGACCTTGATATAGCTTTTTATCTCACCGGCGTCAGGCCGGAGGCCTTTTTTGAGAATAAACTCTCTTTGCATGCAAATATATGCAGGGCCTTGAAAAGGGATGATGCGGACCTTGCAGTATTGAATGCTCCTTCCAACACGATGCTGATCGAGGAAATAATCAGGCACGGCATTGTAATGTACGACAGCGATACCGATGCAAGGGAGGGGTATGAAGTCATGGCACTCCTTGAGACCATTGATTTCAGGACACAGAGGCGTGCGGTCATGGGAATATGATGGAACAGATATTACAAAAAGAGATCTTGAGGCAGATTGAGGGCTTTTTGGGAATTGCCAAGACATGAAGTCGCAAAGTGTCGCCGGTAATTCGCGCTTGCGATTATGCCTTTGGAATGTGCTATCATAAGCGTTGGTGAAATATCTTGAAGTACTCACCGGGATTATTTGCATTTGACGCAATTTTATATGATTTTGAAGGGGTGTAAATGAGGGCAGAAAATAATGTTGTCTGGCATCGGGGTGCAGTGTCCCGGGAGGACCGGGAAAGGCGAAATGGCCACAGAAGCGCCATCATATGGTTTACCGGCCTGTCGAATTCGGGGAAATCCACTGTCGCGCATGCCGTTGAAGAGAAGCTCTTTGCGATGGGATGCAGTACCTTTGTCTTTGACGGTGACAATGTAAGGCACGGCTTATGCGAAGATTTGTCATTTTCCAGGGAACATCGTATCGAAAATATCAGGCGTATCGGGCATATGGCAAAGTTGTTTGTCGAAGCCGGCACGATAGCAATAACCGCATTTATTTCTCCGTTCAGGGCTGATCGCGAAAGGCTCCGGAATCTTGTCGGGAACAGAGACTTTATAGAGGTTTACTGCAAGTGCCCTGTGGAAGTCTGCGAGCAGAGGGATGTCAAGGGTCATTACCGCCGCGCCAGGGCCGGAGAAATCAAGGAGTTTACCGGCATATCTTCGCCATATGAGGAACCCGAGAATCCGGATTTGGTTATTGATACCTCGGTTGATACGGTCGAAGAATGCGTGGGGATGGTCGTCAGCTTGCTTAATGAGAGAAATATTTTAAAAGAGATGTTGCTCAGCGGAAAATAAGATTTCTTGATATTTTATTGGTGAATATTTTTGCCAGGTTGTTTTATAAAAGGAGATGAATGTGGAAGAGAAACGGACAGAGATTGAAGACGAAATAAATCTACTGGACTATCTCATCGTAATCTTGAAGCGAAAGAAGCTAATCTTCAGTATGACGCTCAGTTTTGCCTTTGTCGTTGGGATATTAGTTTTCATTTTGCCGAATAAGTATGTTGCAGAGGCCCGTTTTCTGCCTCCGCAGGATACTACTTCGAGTATTGCAAGTGCCATGCTCGGCCAGCTCGGAGGTCTTTCTTCAGTCGCCGGGAGCGCTTTGGGCCTTAAATCGCCGAATGACATGTATATCGGCCTTCTGAACAGCAGAACTGTACTTGACAGGATTATCGACCGGTTTGACCTTATGAAACGATACAATAAGAACCTGGTATTCCCTTTTTATCGGGAAGACGCCAGAGAAAAGCTGGTTGAAGATGTTCTGGTGGCTACAAATGATGCCAACAGTGGCCTCGTTACCGTCTCCGTTG
>JAOUFP010000117.1 GCA_029858145.1 Nitrospirota bacterium
GCTGTTCCCAAGGGCGAAAATCCTGACGCTCATCCCGATATTCATTTTTCCGTGGTTTATAGAGCTTCCAGCCGTTATTTTTTTAGGGTGGTGGTTTTTGCTTCAGCTATTTTCGGGAACAGTTGCCCAGGTGTTACCCCCGGATGGCGGAGGCGTGGCATGGTGGGGTCACATAGGGGGATTTATTGCCGGCGTTTTGTTGGTGTCTTTTTTTAAAAGACCCTCCAGGCGATACCAATGAGTAAAGGATTATAATGAAATGAAACTATTTTGGTGTTCAGGAGAGACAACATGAGTGACTTCAACAAATCGGCATGGGCGGAAAATAAATTTGCAGAAAACTATCTGGATAAAGCGGATATCTATATTGTGGAACGCAGGAAGATGTTCTGGTTTGTGTCGTCCCTGTTTTCCCATTTCATTCAGGGAAAACAAGACGTCAAACTGCTGGATTTGGGTTGCGGAGACGGGGTCTTGACCGGGGAATTACTGAAAATTAATCATGAGATATCTGCAACACTGCTTGATGGCGGTGAAAGCATGATTCATAAAGCCGAAGAAAGACTAAAGGGATACCGGAACACTACGTTCATTCAGGCAACTTTCCAGGACCTGCTGGGGGGTACAGTTAAACTGGGAACATATGACTTTTGCGTTTCTTCCATGGCGATTCATCATCTTGAAATGAGGGAAAAGGCTTCCCTGTTTCACATGATAGCATCGTGTCTGAAATCCGGAGGCCGGTTTGTTGATGTTGATGTTATACTTCCTCCCTCCGAAGAACTTGAACAATGGTATTTTGCCATTTGGAAAGATTGGCTCGCCACTATGATGGACCGATATAATATCAGGGACGAAGCGCCCGAAGACCTGATCAGGCGTTATAAGGACCCTTCCAGCATGAACAAACCGGACACATTGGGAAATCAACTGAGAGCAATGGAATCAGCGGGGTTTGTTGATGTGGACTGTTACTTTAAGAATGGGATTTTTGCGGTATTTGGAGGCAAGAAACAATAGGCATGCCCCAGATGTAAACAGGTAGAAAAGCCCCGTAGCCCTGTGGATCAGGGAAATGCTGAGGCTCCTCGAAAATCCCTGTCTGCTCAAACATCAATCCTTCACCCAACTCCTAAGGGCGGTCCTCCACCTGAAGGAAGGCTCCACCGGGAGAGTCTCGAAGACCTGCCGAGGTCTACAAAAACCTCTCCGGCGATATCCGCAGGGGTATACGTCTTATTGGTCCATGAGTGGCTCGACCACATGAAGTATCTGAAGAAGAATTCTCCCTACCTCTTCTCCCTTGCGAAAAAGACAACCCCCTTCGATAGAAATGCGTATGTGGTGCTGGAATTTCGGTGCAACCGGAAGCTGAAAATAACCGGCTTGCAGACGTCCAATGATTTTCTTTAAATGCCAGGACCTCACCACTGAACGGAAGAATGAAAACAAGGATTACGCAGACAGACACGAAAGTAGTGGAGACAAGAAGGGGGGAGATTACTTGCAGAAGTCCGCAAAGATTTAATTTTTTGCAGTTGCTCGGTCCCCCACACCCGAGTCACATTGTGGGGTAAGGCATATTACAGAGGGGACCAAATAGAAACAGAAGAAAATTGCCCTTCAAAACCTTGCCGAAGTCCTGAATATAAAAAGAGGACCAAATCGTGCATATTTCTCTTGGTATTCGATACAGATGTTAAGTTTCCCATTACTGACACCCCGATTGATTTATCCTGCATTGCCGGGTTGCTTATTTCCACTGCAGCAAATAGGGCATTGGGCTCATAGCGCCATACGCGGGACAAATACAATTAGTCCACATTATCTATGAAAAAGTTGTATTTCAACGGGGCAGGAGGAGGCATTGGCTCTCATTCCCGCTTTGCTCCGAGGCATTTTCCTACTGATATTCATATGCCCAGTCTGTCGGACCATCGGAAAATAAAACCGCTCTCAATGCCTTCTCCTGCCCCGTTGTTTGGTTGCCACCAGAAAGATTTTTGAATAATATGGGTTAGCTGAAAGCCCCCTTGGGGTGTAGGATAGCTCCTGGCGATATAGATGGCCGGCACAGAGATGTATGGCATATCTTCTCCATGCCGGCGGCAGCTATAATAGTCATTCAACCTTTACCGCGATTTTCTTTATTTCATCAACGGCCTTTGCTGTCTTGGGAAGTACTATGCTGAGCATCCCCTTTTTGAAACTTGCCTTGATATTAAATTCATCGACCTCAACAGGCAAAGGGATTATCCTGCTGAACGAACCATATGATCGCTCCATGAGGTAACAATTACTTCCCTTGTCCTCTTTTTCCTCCCTTTTCTCGCCCTTGATGATAAGACTATTCTTAGAAAGGGAAACGTCAATATCTTTTTCATCCATCCCGGGCAACTCAGCATGAATACTGATCTCTTTTTCGTTCTCTATGACATTGAGCTTCGGAGTGAATGCCCCAAGTTTTCCTTCGAAAGGTTGCACGTCAAAGCTGCGGAGGAAACTGTCAAAAAGGTCATCAAATTCCTTCCTGAACAGAGCAAACGGGTTGTCGGAATCTCTTCTGACGGCAACATCCTTTTTCCCGAATTGTACCAGATCTTTCAGTGCCACGACTTTTCTCCTTTCCGCTCTGAGAGCTTATTAATCCCCGGCCTTTACCTCGATCTTTCTTGTTTTGGCCTTTTCGGCCCTGGGAAGTATCAGTCTTAAAACGCCCTTCTTGACAGTTGCCTGAATCCTGTCCCTGTCGATCTCGTCTGAAAGAGCAAAGCGGCGGTGATAGTCGCCAATGCCATACTCTGACATGACAAGCTTCAGGTCCTGCGGGATATCGGGGTTTACCTTCCCATAAATTTCGAGAATATTCTTTTCAAGTGTGATATCCACGGAAGACTCATCAACGCCCGGGATGTCGGCGATCACGGTAGTTCCATTCTTGCCTTCGATGATGTCTGCTGAGGGGGTATAAACCCTTCGCTCACGCGTCCTCTCGTCCCGTTGAGCAGCTTCTACCTCTTTTTTCTTGGTGTCCTGAGTATCATTCGCCATAGTTTCACCTCCTCGTTTCTATTCGCTGGCAATTGCGATCTTTTTTGGTTTATCTGCCTCAGCACGGGGCAAAGTGATCGTAAGCACTCCCTTCTGATACTTCGCCTCAACCTTGCTGTTTTCTATCCTGAAGGGGAGAACAATATTTTTTGAAAACTGAACAGCCCAACGTTCGCGCCTGTGGTACGTTTCGTCATCTTTTGGTTGATCGCTCAGACGCTTTCCTTTAATAGAAAGCACCTCATCGGCGACAGAGATATCGATATCCTCGGGATTCATCCCTGCAGCCTCCGTCGTCACTACAGCCTTGTCCGCAGATGCCCATACATTGACAAGCGGAAAATCATGAGTGGCCGGAGCGCCCATCCTCGATAAATCCCTGCTCATCCTTTCGAACTCGCGCCAAGGGTCTACAAATCTGCCTAATCGTTCAAGTTCTGACCATAGCATGTCTAATCCTCCTGATTTATTGATTTATAACACTGGTTTAGCACTCTCTGCCGCTGAGTGCTAATTCTTATTTATCACAAAAAAACCGTTGATGTCAAGCTCCTGTAAGAGCATTCCTCAACTTTTCGCAATTAATGGCATGAAAATCTACAGCCTTGGCATTAATGCCCCGGGGAAACAATGAAAAGATAATTTGCACGGTTCTGAATAGCGGTCTATATCGGTCGCAAAAAGGGAACCGATACTTATTTCATGACCGTAATTCGAAAACATTGTGCTGCAAGAGATAACAAAGGTGGATGTCAACACATCCCCCGTCCTCTGCGTCTTTCTCCTGATAATCTTTATCGTTGCAGTTTCGTGAAACGTGCTGAATGGTTGGTGTAGTACGCATCGATTACACGCATCTTGATTTTTTTTGTTCGGAGGCGGGCAACTATGGCATCAACTGCCCTTGTCGTTTAATGAGATATGTTCTACCACCGGCACCCGAGAGGAGCCTAGGCATAAATCTTGTTCTGAAGTTCCCTTAATTGGTTTTCGAGTTTGGTGGCCGTTTCTCCTGCTGTTTTGGGATTTTTAAGTATCTCGAAATATTCAATTTTTTTATCGTGCATTTCCTTCCTGAGGTTACGGGTCTCTTCATAGAACTTCTGGCTCTCGGGACTGTAGCAATAAGAGCCGGGCCCCAACACATCTGTCCCTGTTGAACACTCATCGTGTCTGCTGTGCGTATGCAGGAATACTAAAAGCGAAAAAAATCACTAATGCTGTCATTTACTTTTTCACTTTGGCCTCCTTAATCTTATTACTGACAATTACAATACTCTCCGCTCTTCGCTACTTCCTGTGTACACCTCCTCCCATCCTCTACCTATGATCTCCCCATTGCATGATTCTCTTGGAGGATTGATTCACCCTCACGAAAGATTTGAATTTATGGGGAGCGGACTATGAAATATATACCACGTATTCACAATGAAAGCCGTACGCTTTTATCTGATTCTGCTGTAGGGTTTTGCCGAAAAGAATTGGATGATATAAGATCTGCCGCATTTACTTCTGAATCAAAAAACCATCGTCTTTTGCTGACTTAAGGGTTTTGTTCCTTGAAGTTCACGTTCCCCCTGTGAGCAGGCACGCAATAACTTCCTTTTTTCGAAACTGCGGACTTACAAATACACCTATTTCATTTTAGACGGCAACTGAATCGTCTCGCCGGCGATCATAAAAGCGCCTCTCCCGCGATGATGTAAAGTCCGAGGGTCTTTTCTTGAAGGGTCGATCCACGCCTTGAGTACTTCAAGGATGAAGAAGTTATATCTGGCCACCATCTTCGCATCAGCGACTTTGCACTCAAGATGGGCATAGCACTCTTTAATGAGCGGAGCCTCGACGCATGACGCGGCAGCAGGCGCGAGATTAAAGACTTTGAACTTGTCAATCCTGCGTCCGGAGGTGTTACCGCAACCCACCACCTTATCCGCCAGTTCCACCGTTGGAATATTGATCACGCAGTTCTTCGTATTCTTCAGTATGTCGAATGTATAATTGCGGTTGCTGATCACGCACCCCACTATAGGCGGATTAAAATCGAGCATCGTGTGCCATGACATTGTCATGATGTTCGTCTTTTCCCTGCAGGCGGTCGTGACCAAAACGACCGGCCCTGGCTCAAGCAGACCGTAGACCCTGGACAATGGAAAGGATTTTTTCGCCATCCCGGCACCCCGTTTCTGTGGTCTTCAAAGCCAGATTTCGAGTCTTCATTCACCGGCGCCACATATTCTTACCCCATTTAAAAAAATGCCACGCTGGGACGCTAAGTCCGCAACGAAAATATCAAAATATTATCCCTCATTATTGCTTCACTGCCCCGCAGGCAACTCTTGCGCCGCCTCCGCCAAGGGGAGCGGGTGTATCAGAATAATTGTCTCCTCCGGCGTGGATCATGAGGGAGCGCCCCCCGAGGTCCGCCACCTTCAGGCGCGGGGCGAGAACGGGAAGCGTGGCCTTGCCGTCGGCGTCAACGTTTAATAACGGGAGGTCGCCAAGGTGGCCCTTACCGAAAGGCCCCTCATGCCTGCCAGTGGCCTCCGGGTCGTAATGCCCGCCTGCCGCTAGTCCCGGCACAGTTTTCCCTTCCTTCATGGCATGTGCACAGTCCGGTTTCTCGTGCACATGGAACCCGTGCAGGCCGGGCTGGAGATCGAACAATCTGGGCATCAGGAGAAGACCGAAGTCACTGTCGGACGCGGTAACCGTGCCGATCTTTTTCCCGACCCCCTGATCGTTGACCAGGTGCACCTGTATTATCACTTCCCCGGCAAAGGCAAATCCTGCAAGATACAGAAAAAACAGAATAACCGCTATCGCTTTCATCATCTTTTTTCCTCCCTTGAATTGTATGCGGCCAGCAGGCCCTTTATTTTTCTTTTTCCCCGCAACTCCCCTGTTGCGAGGATGCCTGACTATTCACAGGTTACCGCACGCCCGGCGCTTTTTCAAGAGTCTACACAAAGTTGATTTAATCCTGTTTCATCGGTTAATATTTCCTTTACCTTTCTCCGGAGAGATGGCCGAGCGGCTGAAGGCGCACGACTGGAAATCGTGTGTGGGGTGAAACTCACCGAGGGTTCAAATCCCTCTCTCTCCGCCATTTCCTTATCTTATTTTCACCACGCTTCTTTCAATTTCCCTCCTTCAGGGACGACATCCGCACGACAACGGGATGAACCAGCTTTCTCAGCCGGGACATTTCCATACAGGTCAGCGGAACCTTAGCAGCGCATAAGAGGAAAGTTTTGCTTGTCTTTTCGTTATTCCCGGTGATATATTACGCTCATGCACAGGAAAAAAAACCGTCCTGACAAAAAACAGGAACTGCCCCCCGGCTGCCGAGGGCGTGTATGGATTGACGGCAGCGAGGGGACGTTTCTCGGATACGGAAGGGCTGTCCTGCTCGGGAGAATCCGCGAATACGGTTCAATAACAAAGGCCGCACGGTCGATGGGTATGTCGTACCGCCACGCGTGGGAACTCGCGGATTCAATGAACAGGCAGGCCGGACAGCCGCTTGTCGGAACCTCAACCGGGGGCAGGGGAGGCGGCGGGGCTTATGTAACCAGCGAGGGAGAGAGGGCTGAAAAGCTCTTCTGGCAGTTTTACGAAGACTTTCAGGAATTTCTCAGGAAAGAAGACAGGAAACTAAAGGCATTCGGCAAAATAATGACAAACAGGAAGGAACTATGAGCAAGAGAGTAACGAAATTCTTTTTATCGGTGTTGTGTCTGTTTTTTTTCACTTCTGTGAGTGCTTGGGCTGCTGATATCATCTGCGCTTCCACGACAAGCACGGAGAACTCCGGTTTGTTCAGCTATATTCTGCCCATCTTTGAGAAGAAGACAGGCATAAAGGTGAAGGTCGTCGCGCGCGGGACCGGGGCTGCCATTGAAATGGGCAAGAGGGGCGACGCCGACGTGGCCGTTGTTCACGCGAAAGATCAGGAACTGAAGGCGGTCGAAGAAGGCTTTTTTGTAAACCGCCATGACATCATGTACAATGATTTCGTTATCATAGGCCCCAGCAATGACCCCGCAAAGATAAAAGGCGTCAAATCCGCTGCCGGGGCATTCGGGAAAATCGCAGAGGGCTCCCTGTTCGTTTCCAGGGGGGACAACTCAGGCACAAACACAAAAGAACTCTCTGTCTGGAAAAAGGCGGGGATAGTTCCGAAGGAACAGGAGTGGTACCTCGAAGTGGGACAGGGGATGGAAAAAACCCAGCGGATCGCCGATGAAAAAAGGGCGTACACACTCACCGACAGGGGAACATGGCTTGCGACAAAGGACAAGGACAAACTTGAAATGGCGATCGTCCTTGAGGGTGATCCTGTGCTGTTCAACCAGTACGGAGCGATGGCGGTGAACCCTGAAAAACATCAGCATGTGAAATTCAAAGAGGCGATGGAATTCATCAACTGGCTCATCTCAAAGGAAGGCCAGCAGGCCATAGCTTCATTCAAAGACAGCAATGGGAACCAGCTGTTTATCCCGAACGCTCAATAGAGGCCGTTCAGGCGGCCGGGAAGAGTGGACCTCTGCCGCCCGTTTTTCATATATATGGATTCTATAATAGAGAGTTTTTCAAGGGCGCTTTTTCTTATCCTGCATCTCGACGGGGAATTACTGGGGATTATTGTCCTTTCCCTCAGGGTCTCGGGGACCGCCCTTCTGACCGCGACCCTTATCGCTCTCCCTTTCTGCGCGCTCCTTGGGTTCAAGAAGTTTCCCCTTCGGGGATTGATCATCAGCTTGCTCAACACCT
>JAOUFP010000118.1 GCA_029858145.1 Nitrospirota bacterium
ACACGAAGCTTCTGAGTATGTCCCGCTCGGAAAGGAGCGCGGCAAGATCACCACCAAGCCCCTGACAGCCGAGTTCTCCGGCCCTCTGCATCAGCCTTGAAAGCCGCGGATGGAGCGGCAGTCGGGACATTTGCCTTCCAACAGGAGTTGCCGAGCCTTCCTGATCCAGCGCCCCCAGATTCTTCAGCAGGTCAAGCGCCGCATTCCATGCTGCTTCGGGAGGAGCGTCGAGCCATGATAATCCCGAGGGTTTTTTAACTCCCCATACTGCAAGTTCAAGCACAAGAGACGAAAGGTCTGTTACAAGGATTTCAGGAGGAGAAAAAGGGACCATACCCTGAAAGGAATTGCGGCTGTAAAGCCGGCAACAAAGACCTGGGCCAAGTCTCCCCGCCCTGCCTTTCCTCTGTTCCGCAGAGGCCCTCGAAACAGACCCGGTTATCAGTCGGTTCATGCCTGTCGACGGGTCATACTGCAGCCTGCGGGTCAGTCCGGTGTCAACCACGATCTCAACACCCTCGATGGTCAGGCTCGTCTCTGCTATATTCGTAGCGAGCACAATCTTCCGGTTTTTCGATGGAAGGATGGCTCGTTCCTGCTCTTCAAACGGCAAGTCGCCGTAGAGCGGATGCAGCGAAACAACTTCATCTTTTCGTTCCAGCGCGGCTCTCAAGGCCTCTGCGCAGGCCCGGATCTCACCTGCACCGGGGAGAAAGACGAGAATATCGCCGGAGTCGCTTTTCAGAGCCGTATTCACCGCATCAACCACACGGGCAGTAATGGACTTTCCCCGTTCTTCCGCGAAATAGCGCTCTTCTACATAAAAGGCCTTGCCTTCCGAGGTGATAACCGGAGCGCCTCCGAGCAGGGCCGAGACCTGACCGCAATCCATTGTCGCCGACATGACAAGGAGCTTCAGGTCCTCCCTGAGAACTCTCCGGACATCGAGACAAAGAGCAAGCGCCAGGTCAGCATGAAGACTCCTTTCATGAAATTCATCAAAGATGACCATAGCGATTCCTTCAAGACCAGGGTCTGCCTGCAAGCGCCGAGTCAGAATTCCTTCAGTCACAACCTCAATCCGGGTCTTTTTCGAAACCTTCCTGTCGAACCGTATGGAATAACCGACCGTATGCCCTACCTCTTCTCCCAAATTCTTCGCCATCCATCGCGCTGCTGAAACCGCAGCTATCCTGCGGGGTTCAAGCATAATAATGCGCCCTTTGTCAGCAGGTATCAGGTCAAGCAGTGCAAGCGGCACGCGCGTAGTCTTTCCGGCGCCGGGCGGGGCATGCAGAACAACAGATCTGCTCCTGAACACCGCTTCTTTCAGTTCAGAGAGAATGCTGTCAATGGGATAGGATTTCAAGGGTTTGTGGTCGCAGCCTCAAGTTTTTTTATGCGTTAAAGCGCCTCGCCACGGGGACTTCCGCAAAACTCCCCGGTGGCCTGATATCCCGAACAGACCGCGGGTCGCTCATCTCTCCCATAGAGACTGCAGTGGTTTTCTCCGGTAAGACAAACGCATCTTATCCCCGCGGGTTTTCCGTTGGGCATCCCGGGAATCGGGGACGATATGGAAGGAGCTATGCAGCAAGCACCGCATCCCTTACGGCAGGGAATTATATTCATTCACGACCTCTTTTCAAACGCTTATAGTATATAAAATCATCGCTGTTTTAGTACAAAACCGCAGACCTCAATACGGTCGGACTGGAACAACAACCGGTTGCACCCGAATGCCAACTCCGGGATCAAGATACATCAGGCAGACGGGATAACCCGCACGACATTTTCAGTAAATACTTTCCGAATGGAGAGCAGACTCCGGAGTATGCATTGAAAGGTAATGACAGGTTTCAATTTTCAATAAGGGAAAACTGCTTAAAAACCGTGGTCGCCGGTTTTTATTTCGACGAGTTCCCCGTTCTTGAATTTCAGAATATAGATGAAGCGGGTAGGACCAAAATTGTATGTCCATTCCTCAACGTGAATCATAACCCTGCGTCTCCTGTCTTCACCGAACCTGTCTATTTCCGGGCTTCTCCTGAATGTTTCTTCCTCGTACCATTCATCAATTAGCTCGGGGTCCCCGCACTTCGTGAGTATGTCAATTTTTCTGTCACCGACGTCAACGAGGTTGTTCCCGCAACGGAGCCCGTAGGCATCCGCTGCAGTCATGAATCCAAAGAGTGTCAGGCAAACAATGTAAAGCAGTATTTTTTGCCGAATCAAATTCACCCTTTTTAAGACCTTCCTCCGCTGCAGCACCTGAAATATCACGAATTGCCGAAATATCCTTCTTTGCTCCAGCGGCATCTTTTACAATAGCTTA
Source organism: Nitrospirota bacterium (assembly GCA_029858145.1). Taxonomy (GTDB): domain Bacteria; phylum Nitrospirota; class Thermodesulfovibrionia; order Thermodesulfovibrionales; family UBA6898; genus JAOUFP01. The sequence goes on from JAOUFP010000118.1 coordinate 2,336, forward strand.
AGTTTCGGACATTTTAGGAATCTTTCCATAGCCGTCCTTGTGTCATTATATCATGACAGGATGACACGGATTAAGGAATGCACTTTTTTATTGCTGCTGCACCGCAACCGGAATCTCTGAAAGTGCGGAAATCGAAAACATAAAGCAGTTCATTTGTCTCTTGCGCCCTTATGGAACTTCAAATAAATACTGACCGGCTACTTTCTTTCCGATCTTCTCTTTTGTATCGCCGACTGAATCGCCCCGGGTGCATAACCTCTAATTATTATCCCTTCAACATCGATAACCGGGACACCGTTCGAACCGCTCTTCTTCCTCATCTCTTCTTTGGTTGTTTGATCTTTGTCAATATCATATTCAGTCAGGTTCACTCCGGCGGAATCAAGGTATAACTTTGCTTTGCTGCAGTAGGGACACCAATCAGTCATATAAAGTATTACATTGATATCCCTTACATCCCTGAGACGAGATTCGGCAGTGTTGCTATTTTGCGGGATATTGTCTTCAATATTCATTTGAGGGATTTCTATTTTGTCCTTCCTGACTTTTTTGTGCTTCGCATCTACTCCCGGCTGAGGGGAATCAGAGAAAAAATCATTGCCGTTTTTGTCTTTCCACATATACATTTCAGAAAAAGCAGTTGAAACCAAAGGGAAAAAAAGAAGCACTGTGCAGAAAATAATAATAATTGACGGAATACAACTTTTCAGATCCTGGCGATAGTACGAGTTCATTTTTGCAACCTTTTTGAAAAAAGTATAAGCGCCCAAAAGGCACATCATCTTTGCAAGTTTTCCGGAAAATGTCAACTATTTATTTGATTATCATGCAACCGACAAAAGATCTCCTGCTCAACTGGTTTCCTCTTGCAAACATAGAATCAACACGGATATTCTATACTTTAATTTATCGGGAGCTTTTGACTCCCGTATTTTCAGGAGGACTTTTCATGAAAAAAATTTTCAGTATGGTAATGTTGTCAGCTCTTTTTCTCTGCCTTTTGTCAATACCCTCACCTTCAGCGCGCGCCGGCGAACTCGACAGCTTCATTCAAAGTCTCAACATCGAGGCAAACGCAGACTTCGGTGCCTTCAAGGCACGTTTGAGTGCCAGTTTCGGTGTGCCAGTTCCCGAGATCAATGTCCTTATCAGTAATGTAGAGACTCCTGCCGACGCATATATGTGCCTTAAAGCAGGACAAATAGCGAAGCAGCCGGCAGATATCGTTCTCAGGGAATATAAGGCCAACAAGGGAAAAGGATGGGGAGTCATCGCCAAGAATCTCGGAATCAAGCCGGGATCAAAGGAGTTCCATGAGCTCAAAAGAGGAGATTTCGCCGGCGGCAAAGAATCAGGAGAGAGCACAGGCAAAGGAAAAATGAACGGCAAGGGAAAAGGCCGCGGCAAATAGGAAAGTCAGGCCCGCGGATTATGAGGCAAAGGCCCGGGGGGTGATCCCGGGCCTTTTTTGTTCAATCACGTAGGGAAACAAAGCTGATCGGGTGCAGGCACAAAAATAACACCCCTTTCTCTCTCCAGCGTCAGTCATGTTCCTTGCCTTCCCTTCCTTTTACTTCCCGGTGTATATCCTCAACAACTCTGCTGATATGCTCAAGCCTGCGCAGGATATCATGCTGTTCTTTTTTTATTTCCAGAATCCTCTCCCTGATTTCCTTAAGATCGCTCTTCTCGGTAATCTGATCCATGAGGACACCTCCTGTTTTTTCATTTTACCTGTTTTTTGCCTGCTGAGCCATTATGAATTTCACAAAAAAAGAGATATCGGTTTTTTTGCAAAAAGAAGATTCAGCCTTTTTTCTTCCCCGGCGGGATAATGGGACCGCTGCAGATATCAGGTGCGGGCCACGTCATCGTATCAGTCATATTAATTCAGCTCGGGAAAGAGCCGGACTGAACACTGGCAGATTCATAACGCTGCACTCAGCGTCTTTGGGGGTCGCGGGTCCTGCCGGGTGGATCGCCGGCACCCTAATCCACTTCAGCGGCATACTCATTCAGCAGGGTAGCATGTATGAGGACGCCGTCGGTCGCTTTCCTGAGGCTCGCAAAATTTTTGGCGTTCTGTAAAGCCAGCGAAGCGTAGAAGGCCAGGGAATTCATGATGCTCAGGTCTTCCAGTGAAAAATGGTTTTCAGATGAATGGCTCATATTGATAACACCCTGAATATGCTGATCACACTTCAGGGGAATGCACAGCATCGAGCCAATCTCAATAGGGCTCCGTACAAACCTGCGGTCTGAACTGACACAGTTTATCAATTCAGCCATTCCGGTCTTCAGAACATCGCCCGCGATGCCGTATCCTTCACTGAGATGTGCCTTCTCCACGCGGTCGCTGCCAAACGCAGCCATTATGACAAGTTTTTTTTCACGGTCGTCAAGAAGCATAAGCGACCCGTTTTCTGCCTTCACAAACTCTTTCGCCTGATCGAGGATCATTCCGCAGGTTGCTTTCATATCCGGACATACTTTCACAACCTTGGCCTTGGCGTCCCTCAGCTTCGCCAATTCCTCGTTCAGACTGCGTATCCTGTGGCTCATGGCCTCAAGTATTTTGAAAACTAACGTGGGATCCCGGTTAATCGTCGTAAAAAGCTTCTTTTTGTCGATACTCAGGACTCGTGCGTCACCAAGGGCCACAGCATTTGCTGATCGCGGAAGCCTGTCAAACAGCGCCATCTCCCCGAAGATGTCGCCTGGCTGCAGGGTGGCAATCGTCGTTTCTCCTGAGGAGGTGACCCTTGTGATTTTTACCTTGCCGGATTGAATGGCATACATCACCTCGCCTTTTTCACCCTCCCTGAAGATAATTTCACCGTCGGTATAGTTTCTGCCGAGCTCACCTTTCAGCATCGTCCCTCCTCAGAAGGCTCTTAAAGAGGCCTTCCCACATATCGATATGCATTCTCACCTTGAGCGATTTCAAAAAAACATTTTTATAGCGCTCGTTTCCCGTAAACATGTCCCAGAGAATGTTGCTCAGTATCTTCTCCGTATTGTCTGTGTCCCGCTGCTCTTTCCGGACAACCTCGATCATCGCCTTTGTCAGATATTTCCACCTCCGGTACTGCCCTATCACGGCATACAGAAAAGAACCGTAGAGATTGTCATAAATGATGCTCTTATATACCGGGTAGTATTCGCGTCGGAAATCCGCTTCCCCAACCCCCTGAAACACAGCCGCTTTGGCCGCAGCCTTTCCCATGAGATAGGCTCCGCCAAGACCGTCCTTGAAAAGTCTTGTCGAGCCCGCGTCGCCGCATATGACGACCCTGTCTGCAAAAGGTCTGCGGGCTGCACCCGAGTTCATCCTGGGCAGACAGCTGCATTCAATGCTGTAGGAAGAGGGCAGTACAGATTTGACCAGAGTTCTTTCGAGGAATTCCCTCACAATCGACGGACTCAGGTCTTCACCGAGGATGCAGAGAGTCACAAATTGCCCCTTGGGGATCATCGCAGCGAACTTTATATCTTTATCGGGTATCAGAAATAGATGAATCGAATTTCCGAAGCACTCCGTAATGGCTTCCTCGGTCATCGCGAGTTCCGCTATCGCTGCTGTTGACGTAGACGGCTGCTTATAGCCGATTCCCATCTCCTCAAAAATCTTTCCTGTGGTACTGTTCACGCCGAAGCATCCGGCAACAAGATCGGCTTCCATAACCTCTTTATTTTGGGAAAAAAGAACCGGTTTGCCTCTGCTTTCGACGCGTTCTATTCGCAGCGGGACATGGATGGCCCCCTCAGCTGCCGCCCGTGAAAGCAGAAAATTGTCGAAGCTTTCCGTTTCGCCTCCGGCCATTCCCTTCGGCCCTCCGCCCCTGTATACCGTAGCGATGGTTTTTTCAAAGGCCGGGGTCGCAATAAAAACAGTACCGTGATTTGTATGGAGTTTATAGGAGTGTATTCCTTTGCGCACTACCCGGTCAGGCAGGGTTATCCCCTCCACTGCAATGGTCTGCAGGAGGAGTTCCGATATGATTCCCCCGCACCTGTTGCACCCCCCCGGTCCGTCTTTGGTAAAATCCTTCGGTTCATAGATGGTAACATTTATCTCCTTTCCCATCATCTTGGCCATCTTCAGGGCAAAGATGCTGAAGAAGGAGCCGGTTGGACCTCCGCCGAGAACTGCTATCTTTGAGCCGTCACGCAGTTCATACTGAGCAGTATTTCCTTTATGCAAGCCCATCTCTCCCCCGTTCAGTAATGCAAGGTGCTTATTTATGACATGAATTCTGTTTTCTTAATCCTGCCAGGCGGTTTTTCCCCATGATTTTGGCGGATGATGTGGCAAGTGTACGCATATTTTCCGCAGCCACAACAGGGCATAGCTTTCTCCCCTGAACGACCAATTTCATCCGGCAGAACCATTGTGAACGACATACGACAGGAACATTCCAAAAAAGTTCTCCCGTTCTTTAATATTAGACGGTTTTTCATGTTAAGTCTACCAGGCTCCTTTTATTGTCTTTACCCTAAAAAAACAGTTGCATAGTCCGGAAGACATGGATGTCAGCGGAAAAACTTTGATAGAAGCACCTTTGCAGTACATCTGATATCCAAAGGAGCCTTACCTTATTTATATAAACAGACTGATTTCACCAGAAGGTAAATTCTGCATTATGAAATGTTCTCTTGCATATATGCCTTTCGTGACCGACTGAAACTCACATTTTTTCCTTTAAAACAAAAAAGGAGGGAAAGGCCTTCGCTGCCTCTTCCCTCCTTATCCAACTGTCCGAATCAATCAATTATTCTCTACTGAACCACATTCACCATACACTCTCCTCCGCCAAAGGTCTGGCCGGTGTCCGTGACCGCCTCGATGTCGACTGTCGCCATCTTCCCTGAAAGCGAGGAAGGCACCGCGCTGTTGACCGTCATGGTGAATGCCGCCACCGTCCCCGGCGTAATCACAGTGCCGTAAGCATCACAGGTTGCCGGAGGCACTACTTTCGTCACTGAATACGCTTTGTTTGCCGGGCCGAACAGCCCCAGTCCGCTCAGGGTGCCGTCTGTATTGCCCATGACGCTCGCCATGAACCGGTCCACGCTCACCGAACTGTAGCAGTCCTGGTTGTACAGGTACACCGTCACCGTCAGCGCCGTCCCCTGCTGTACCGATACAGGACAGGCAAGCTGTACTCCGGCAGGGATGCTTCCCTCCGGTGCTGCCGGCACTGTCGCGCTTGCGGTCGCACCTGCTGATACGTTGCCCGCTCCGTCTATCGCGCAGGTCCGGTAGTAACAGGTCGTTCCATCTGCCAGTCCGGCATGCGTATAGGTGGCAGCCGTGCCTTCGTATATGAGCGTGCCTGTCGAGCAGGAGGCAGGCATGCCGCCTGTACTGTATACCACCTTGTAGCGGTCTATCCCGCTCCCTGTGTCCGCAAACCCTGTCCAGCTCAATGTCACCTGTGAGATGTCAGGCAGGGCTGTCAGCGTGCCGTCTGCCGGGACCTTCCTGTC
>JAOUFP010000119.1 GCA_029858145.1 Nitrospirota bacterium
GCTCATGGAACTGTGTTCGCTTTCCACCAGAATAGACTCTGTAGATACCTTGCCGTTGGAGATAAAAGATGCGAATCTCTGCATCATGTCTGTTTGCGGAGTAATCGGATAAATCCCGCAGACATCCGGGTTTACCTGGCGGAGCGCATTGGCACACGCTTCATTTCCTGTAACTGCAACAACCTTAGCCATCTATTTGCCCTCCTCTACCATTTCAATCGCTTTTTTCCCTTTTTTGCCGGGGCATTCAAGTGCGCATATGCCGCATCCCTTGCAGTAATCGTAATCAAATTCCCCTCTTTTTCCGTCTTTTACCTTTATTGACATATCCGGGCAGAAAATCCAGCATTTAAGACATTGAATACAGTTTTCCTCAATCCATACCGGCCTGAAGGCCCTCCAGGAACCTGTTTTAAATTTCGCTGCGCTTCCTCCTTCGAGGACAACAGAGCCCGGGGGCAGATCTTTCCATCCCTTTGGTTTCATCCTTCTTTTACCTCCTCGTATCCTCTTTTTGTCGCCTCAAGATTCCCGTCTATGATCTTCTGGGAGAATTTCTTGCCGAAACTCTTCCTGACATCCTCCAGCAGATGCTCCAGGGTGATGAGTCCGGTAATCCTGCAAATTGCACCGAGCATCGGCGCATTCGGCAGCGCTCTGCCGAAGCAATCAAGAGCAATTTTCGTTGCGTCTACCGAAAAGACTTTCTGTCCCGGACCGGCTTTCAGCTTTTCCCTGATTTCCTTTGGATCCTTTGAGGTATTGACAATAAAGATGGTGTCGTCTTTTGCTCCTTCAGCAGTGTTTATGCTGTCAAGCAGTGTTGCGTCGGCCACCGCGACAATATTCGGCTCCAGAACAGGGCAGTGCATCCTCAGTTCTTTTGAGCTTATCCTGTTGTATGCCCGTAACGGTGCGCCGGCTCTTTCCGGTCCGTATTCGGGAAACGCCTGCACGTGCCTCCCGCCGCTCAGGCATGCGTCTGCAAGCACTTTCGCGGCTGTTACCGTCCCCTGGCCGCCCCTACCATGCCATCTGATTTCAACTGTTTCAGTCATATTTTCCTCCCGAAATGAATTGAACTAACATTTTAGTGGATTAAGCGCTGATTTTTCAATAAATGACATATTTGTTTAATTTATAGATATATTTGACTAAAAACAGACACTGTTTTATATTTATTGCACCATGGTACAGAGCATGACAGGATTCGGCAGCGCGGAGAAAAACGGCTGCAAGGTCGAAATCAGATCGTTAAACAGCCGGTTTCTTGATATTTATATAAAGGCGCCCTCTTTTCTCAACCAGTATGAAATGGCGTTCAGGAATCTCCTGAAAGGGCGTTTCGCGCGCGGCAAGTTTGATGTCCTGATCTCCCTTTCAGAGAATGTATCGGCTGACTTCAAGGTGAATACCGGGATCGCCGGGAGATTACTCGCGTCATTCAGGAGGCTGCAGGAAGAGCTGTCCCTTCCCGGTGATCTCGATATCAATATGATAGCCGGCTTTCATTCCATGTATCTGGAGACGGACGTTGTCTATGACGCGGATACCGTGCACGAAGTTTTCAGGCAGGCAATGGACAGTCTGGAGGAGATGCGCAGAAAGGAAGGCGCCAGCCTTGCGGAAGAACTTTCGCGGCTTGTGGATTCTCTGGCCGGCATGAATGACGGGATCAGGAATGAAGTGAAAGGCGACGTGATAACCGCGATCAGGGATAAATTCAATGAAAAACTTCAGGCGCTTCTCAATGAGAAAGATTTTGACGGCAACAGAATTCTCCAGGAGGCAGCTCTTATGGCCATCAAGCTTGATATTTCCGAAGAGCTCGCCAGGGTGGACAGCCACATAAGGCAGTTCAGGGAAATACTGGGCAGCCATGATATAATAGGAAGAAAACTCGATTTTATCGTGCAGGAATTAAACAGGGAAATTAATACGATAACGTCAAAGTCCATCGATTACGGCATCACCAGCCTGACGGTTGAAATGAAGGCTGTGGCCGAAAAGATGAAGGAACAGGTTCAGAATATTCAGTAGGAAAATCCTGCCGGGAATCAATTCCGCTGTTTTTCATTAAATGGTCCGGCATTGAGGTGAAGATGAAAAAAAATGATGCAAGTCCCATTCTGGTAAATATAGGCTTTGGAAATGTAGTTGCTTCTTCCAAGGTTGTCGCAATTGTGACTCCCGGGTCGGCACCCATTAAAAGGATCCGTGAAGAGGCGAAAAAAGCGGGAAAGCTCGTTGACGCGACTCAGGGAAGGCGCACGAGATCAATCATAATAACTGACAGCAACCATATTATCCTTTCCGCCCTGCAGGCGGAAACGATTACGCAGAGATTTCTGGAAGGGAAGGGTCCGGTTGGAGAAGAGGAGTAAGGGAAGCATATTTATCGTTTCGGCGCCGTCAGGGGCGGGGAAGACCACCTTGTGCAAGAAGATCGTCAGGATGGTGGATAATATAAGGCCATCAATATCCTTTACTACAAGACAGCCGAGGGCAGGCGAGATACCCGGTGAAGATTATTATTTTGTCAGCGAAGACGAATTCAGGTCCATGATCGGCAGGGGGGATTTTATCGAATGGGCACAGGTGCACGGCAACCTTTACGGGACCTCCAGACGGAAGCTTGAAGAACTCATCGATGCCGGGTATGATATGCTCCTCGACATCGACACTCAGGGCGCGCGGCAGATCAGGCAAGCCTTCAGCAACGCCGTATATATCTTCATTCTGCCGCCTTCCATGACTGAATTGAAGCACCGGCTCGAAAGACGCATGAGCAATTCTGTTGAGGACATGAACAGGCGGATGCTGCGCGCGGTTGATGAAATTAAGGAATATAAAATGTATGATTATGTTATAGTTAATGATATGATTGAAGCTTCGCTGAAGAAGCTTGAGGCGGTCATAATCGCTGAAAGGCTCAGGAGCAGTAAAATAAGTTCGCAATGGATTGAGAATATTTAATGGAGGTGGAAGCATGGATATCATTTCTCTCCCTGTAGAGTATGATCATAAGAAGATTGACGGAAAGTTCAGGCTCGTGGCGATTGCCAGTCAGCGGGCAAAGGAACTTTCCCTGGGTGCAAAACCGAAAGTGTCGACCAAGTCAAAGAAAGTAACGACAATAGCCATCGAAGAAACGATCGAGAACAAGCTGGACTTCGTTACCGGAGAAGAAGCGGTTATCGCCAGAGAAAAGGCGGGTAAATTTGACTACAGGAAACAGATCGAGGAAAGCAGGAAAATAGCAGCTGGTGAGGACCTCACCGAACTCGAAAAAGATCTGAAGGTTTATCTGCATGAGAAAGGCGCCTACGACAAGAAAGCTTTCGAAGAACTCTTCACTGATAAAAAAGGAGAAGATACTGGGGAAGCTGAAGAATAAATCCGTACTTCTCGGTGTTTGCGGAGGAGTAGCCGCCTACAAAACGGTCGAGTTTGTCAGAAGATTAACGGACGAGGGAGCCTCGGTGTCAGTGATCATGACCGGGGCCGCAGGACAATTCATAACGCCTCTTTCTCTGGAGGTCGCATCTCGCAATAAGGTGTACACCTCTCTATTTGATGCTCCCATGGCACATATTGATCTGCCCGCAAAGGCGGATGTCATGGTGATAGCGCCTGCTACCGCGAATATCATAGCAAAGTTTGCCAATGGCATAGCCGACGACCTTCTGAGCACCTGCCTGCTTTCGTATCAGGGAAGCGTCGTCATCGCGCCTTCGATGAACTGGAAAATGTATGAAAACAAGGTTCTGCAGGAGAATCTTGGGAAGATAAGGGCCCGCGGTGTTCTGCAGGTGGGACCTGAGAAGGGTCCCCTCGCGTGCGGTGAAGAAGGGCCGGGCAGGCTGTCGGAGACAGCGGATATCGTAGAGGCTGTCAGGATGGCAGTGACCAAAAAAGACCTGAGCGGCAAGAAAATCCTCGTGACTGCAGGGCCGACAAGGGAATATATAGACCCGGTAAGATTCATATCAAACAGGTCCTCAGGCAAGATGGGGTATGCACTGGCAATGGCCGCAAGAGACAGAGGGGCTGAGGTTACCCTTGTCAGCGGACCCTCGTCGCTGAAAACGCCGCTCGGGGTCAGATTCGTCAGCGTCGAAACGTCGGAAGAGATGCTCGATGCTGTCACCAGCGAGACAGGAGACGATACGACGCTTCTGATAATGGCGGCAGCGGTAGCTGATTTTAAACCAGGGGAAAGAGCGTCAGCCAAGCTGGAAAAAAGTGAAAACGTAAGCGTAACGTTGCATAAAGCTGATGATATCATTTCACATATAACGGGCAGGAGCAACCGGCCGTTTGTTATCGGATTTGCCGCTGAAACAGGGAATAATGTGGACCGTGCCGAAAAAAAGATGCAGAAAAAGAATATGGACATGATTGTATTTAACGATGTCTCCGAGCCGGGGGCCGGGTTTGAAGTGGATACGAACAGGGTTGTGATTATCGACAGGAAGGGCAGGACAGCAACGGAGCTTCTCAGCAAGGATTCTGTCGCGGATATGGTCCTGGACCGCTTTCTCGAAAACTCACCTTGACTTTCATTATGATTTTAGAGGAAAATTTTAAAAAGCCATGTCATTAAAAGATATTGAAAAACTCAGGGAAAAAGTAGAGAAAGATCCCAATTCCAAACTTTTTGTGCCGCTTGCGGAAGAGTACAGGAAGGAAGGAATGCTCGATGAGGCGATAGATATTCTGCAAAAAGGCCTGGAGAGACAGCCGTCGTATATGAGCGCGAGGGTATCTCTCGGTAAAATCTATCTCGAGAAGGGAAAGCCGGATGAGGCCCGCTCCGAGTTTGAGCATGTGATAGAGGCGATACCCGACAACCTCTATGCCCACAAAAAACTGTCAGAGATTTACAGGGATACAGGGAAAAGGGATCTTGCGTTAAAGACCTTCAGAACAGTCCTGAAGCTTAATCCGATGGATGAGGAGACCTTGAATAATCTGAGGGAACTTGAAGGGGCATCCGTGGAGCTGCCTGCTGAGGACCTGAAGGGGACAGACACTCAAGTTTCTGAAGAAGCCGCGGCAGTAGAAGAAGAAAGTCCTTTTGGAGAAATCAATTTAGAACAGGCATTCACCACTGAACAGAAAGAGCCTGCGCAATCTGATGAAGAAATCGATTCTTTTAAGGAATCGCTTTTTGGACTGAGAGGCGGGACAGAAGAAGAAATCCCTGAAGATATGCCCGTCATCGAAGAAGAAGTCGCGGAAGTTGAAGAGGCTCCTGCTGCGGCAGCGGAAGAATGGTCCTTTGGTGAAGCGGAGAGCGCGTTGGGCATCGGGGCTGCTGAAGAGGAAGTCGCGGAAGTTGAAGAGGCTCCTGCTGAGGCAGCGGAAGAATGGTCCTTTGGCGAAGCGGAGAGCGCGTTGGGCATCGGGGCTGCTGAAGAGGGAATGGAAAAAGCGGCAGCAGTATCAGAAGAAATAGTGAGTGCTAAAGTGCCGGCTGAACCTGCTTCAGAAAGTCCGGAGGGTAAAAGGGAACTTTTGCAGGCTGCTGACAGATATATCGCGGAAGGAAACTATATCAGGGCGATAGAGACATATCAAAAGATGCTCTCCTCTGCTCCTGACGACAAGAGCATCCTCCAGCGTGTTGAGGAGTTAAGGGCTCTGCTTAAACTTATGGGCAAGGATAAAGAGGTTCTGATATCAAAATTGAACGCGTTTCTGAACGCTGTAAGAAAGAGGGGCGATGAGTTTTTTAGATGTTCTTAAAGAAACTGTTGACAGGGTAGACGGCGCAGTCTCGGCCATGATTATTGCTTCCGACGGAATACCTGTTCAGGAGTACATTTCCGAAAAGATTTTGGACCTCGCAAGTCTCGGGGCGGAAGCCTCAGCCATGATCAGAGATATAGGGTATGCCGCTGAAAATCTCGGACTTGGCGAAGCACGAGAGTTCTCTGTTATATCGGATAAGTGCGGCATAATCATGCGCAAGATCAACAATGAGTACTATCTCGCGCTTGTCATAAAGCCCGATGGCAATTATGGCAAGGGCCGCTTTATTCTCAAGACAACTGTTCCCAAAATTGAAAGCGAATTTTAGTCTTTTTATCATTCAAAAGCAGCTGAAGTGACAAGGTAAAAATATGAAGATCCTCATAATACACGGGCCCAATTTGAATATGCTCGGCAGACGGGAAGCAAGTATTTACGGGAATGCGACTCTTGATGATGTGAACAGGCAGATTCTTGATCTCAGCCGGGAACTTGGTATGGCTGCAGAGGTATTTCAGTCAAACAGCGAAGGCGGGATTGTCGATGCGATACAGACAAAAGAGTATGATGTCCTTATAATAAATCCCGCCGCGTATACCCATACCAGTGTGGCGATAAGAGATGCGATCGCGGCTGTCGGGAAACCCGCCATAGAGGTGCATATCTCCAATATTTACAAGCGCGAAGAATTCAGGAAGGAATCTTTCATCTCCGGTGTAGCGACAGGCCAGATCAGCGGTCTCGGGGTTGAAGGGTATCTTCTTGCTGTCAGGGCAGCACGGAAAATCATCCCCCAATGAATCGTATCTCGTTGATAGCTGATTCCCTTGAATCAAAGGGGATCGATGGAATTCTTGTATCTCATATTACCAATGTCCGGTACATAAGCGGCTTCCGCGGTTCGTACGGGCGCGTTCTTATTGCAAAGGAAAACAGGGTTTTCTGTACTGATCCCAGATATGAGGAGCAGGCGAAACAGGAGATAAAGGGCTTTGATCTCCTTATTGAGCATGAGGGAAGTCCGAAAGAGGTCATTGAGAGGGCGAAATCATTGGGGATCAAGACGCTTGGCTTTGAATCAACCGCCTCTTATCAATTTTACCGGTCGCTCCTGAGAAAAGGGATAAAGATAAAAGCGGTCAGTAATTTCATTGAAGACCTGCGCAAGATAAAAGACGCTCATGAACTGGGGATGATCAGAAAGGCCGTCGCCAGGGCGGAAAACGCGTTTCTTAAGGTGAAGGCAGCGATAAGGCCGGGGAAGACTGAAAAACAGATAGCATCGCTGCTCGAGGAAAACCTGAAAAAAGAGGGATGTAATTCTATCCCTTTTGATATAATAGTCGCGTCCGGACGGAACTCGGCATTGCCGCACGCAAAACCGACGGAGAAAAAAATAAAACCCGGAGACCTTGTTGTGATCGACTGGGGCGGGGAGGCAGGAGGATATTTCTCGGACATGACGAGGTCTTTCCTGATAAATGGAAAGGGTATTTCCAGGAAAAAAGAGATGTACGAGGTGGTATTGCAGGCGAATATGCAGGCTATTCAGTCAGTCGCAGCCGGTCTGAGCAGCATGATGGTTGACAAGGCCGCGCGAGATTGTATAAAAAAAGCAGGGTATGCTGATTTTTTCGGGCACGGCACCGGGCACGGTGTGGGACTCGACGTGCATGAACTGCCCCGCATTTCCAGGCTCGGGAGGGAGTCTGTTAAACCCGGAATGGTATTTACCATAGAGCCCGGTGTATATATCCCGGGTACCGGCGGCGTGAGGATTGAAGACATGGTCCTGGTTGAAAAGAGCGGCTGCAAAGTTTTGACGGCACTCCCCAAGGGACTTGAGATACTACATTAGTTTTCAAAAGGAGAAGATAATTGATTTCAACATCTGATTTTCGAAAGGGTATGAAAATAGAATTCAGGGGAGATCCCTATGAAATAGTGGATTTTCTTCACGTAAAGATGGGCAGGGGCGGTGCGAATGTCAAGACGAAGATGAAGAACCTCAAGACAGGCAGCGTTGTCGAGGAAACCATACG
>JAOUFP010000120.1 GCA_029858145.1 Nitrospirota bacterium
AACCTTTTCCCTTTTACAGCAGGATAAGGCTCCCCGAGTATCTCGGCAAGACGCTCGATGAAAAGGAACTTGTCGTCAAAAAAGATACGTGGTACGAAGAAAACAAAATCGATCTCATTTTAGACACCGCTGTTACCGATATCGACATCACCGAAAAAAAGGTCCTCACCGCGGACAAGCCTGCCATCAGATACGACCGGCTTCTTATCGCTACCGGAGGGGTCTCCTTTGTCCCGCCGATCCCGGGAGCCGGCAAAAAAGGGGTCTTCACGCTCAGGACTTTGCGCGACGCCATGGAGATAAAAGAGTACGCGAAGCGCTCCAATAATCGCGTGGTCCTGATAGGCGGCGGCGTCCTCGGCCTTGAAGCAGGCAACGGCCTCAGACTGGCCGGGAACTTTATTTCGGTTGTCGAGTTTTTCCCGAGACTCCTGCCCAGGCAGATGGATCCCGCAGGGGCGGAAATTCTGCAGGCTGCGCTCGAAAAGATGGGCTTCAGGTTTTTTCTCGGCGCTCAATCAAGGGAGATCGCGGGAGCAGAAAAGGTCGAGTACCTGCTTCTTGACGACGGCACCCGCATTGACTGCGACATGATCCTGGTCTCGGCGGGCGTCAGGCACAACTCCGTGCTCCCCCGGAAGCTCAATCTGCAAATTGAGAAGGGGGTAGTCGTCAATGACAAAATGGAGACCTCCATCCCTGACATCTATGCCGCGGGGGATCTCATACAGCATAACGGCATTTTCTACGGCATATGGCCTGCGGCCGAAAAACAGGGAGAGGTCGCGGGAATCAACATGGCAGGGGGAAACGCTGAATATCAGGGCACTGTGATTTCGAACACCTTGAAGGTCGCCGGAATCGATATCTGTGCAGCGGGAGACATTGATGCCGAGGGAAAGAAAGATTCCATAGTCTTCAAAGACATGGACAATTCGATCTACAAAAAGCTGGTCATTGAAAATAACGCCATCATCGGGACGATCCTCTGCGGCGACATAAAGGACCGCCCGAAGCTCGTCAAGGCGATAGAATCAGGGAAGGATATAAGCGCGGTAAGAAAAGAACTTGAACGCTGGGACATGGAGAAGCTCTGAGGTCATGGACATCTTCGCGAAAATCGCTGAACAGAAAATACGTGAGGCCATTGAAAACGGGGAATTCGACAACCTCGGGGGCATGGGGAAACCTCTCGATTTCAGTGAGGATTTATGGATTCCGCAGGACCTCCGGATGGCGTACAAAATTCTGAAGAATGCGGGATGTCTTCCGCCTGAACTGGAACTGAGAAACGAAATCATATGCCTGCGGGATCTGATAAACACGATCGACGACGATCAGGCCCGTCTCAAAAAAATGAGGGAACTGAACTTTAAACTGATGAAGCTGAACGAACTGAGGAAGAAACCGCTCCAACTCGAACAACATCCTGAATATGAGGACAAGCTTTACAAGAAAATGATCGGCTGAGCCAGGTTGGTAGCCGCCGGAGAGGCAGGGATTTCCGCGATCTTTCCGCCTCAGGCGGTCTCTCCGGAGAGATCAAGACCGGCCCATTCATCGGTCTTGCAAAACGCACGATTTCATAATCTTTAATTTGTAACTGGCGGAGAGGCAGGGATTCGAACCCTGGGTGGAGTTGCCCCCACAACGATTTTCGAGACCGTCCCATTCAACCGCTCTGGCACCTCTCCGTTTCCTTTTAACTTCTCTATTAAAGCAGATATCCTTTGTTCCTTGCACCACAACGATTTTTCCGCGCCGGGCGGACGCGTGCTTGCACAACCGCTCCGGCACCTCTCCGCTGCTTTCCGCGAAGGAGAGATAGAATATCATATTCATCCGGCCGGAGTAAAATTCATGCTGTCCCCCTGCCCAAAATATTACAGAGAAATGATCTGTTGACAAACACATACACCGCCGATGCAGGGCGCGCCCGCCGGCATGGAACATAAGAAGGAGATCTGTATATGAATATCACGTTGAATTTAATGTGTCTGCGCGGTATTCAGCCATATCCCATTTTGACAGATATGATCTGTGCTATTTCTTCTGCGCGTATCCCGCGCTTTTCAGCGCTTCTTCGATCTCGTTGAGAGACGCGGGATCGTCGATCGTTGAAGGCATCGCATATGGCTCGCCGTCCGCGATCTTTCTCATCGTGGCCCTCAGGATCTTGCCCGAACGGGTCTTCGGCAGGCGTTTCACAACACAGGTCTCCTTATAGCAGGCGATCGGTCCGATAGTATTTCTCATCAGCTGCCTGAGCTCTTTTTTGATATCATCGGCATCCTTTTCGACTCCGGCCTTGAGAACCACCATTCCGAGCGGAAGCTGCCCTTTCAGGCTGTCGTGGACCCCGATGACCGCGCACTCCGCGACATCGGAATGCGTCGCCACAACCTCCTCCATCTCGCCTGTCGAAAGCCGGTGCCCGGCGACATTGATCACATCGTCGACCCGCCCCATGATAAAGACATATCCGTCCTCATCGATATGGCCTCCGTCGCTCGTAAAATAGTAGCCCGGGAAGGGTTTGAGATATGATTCGAGGAAGCGCTGGTCAGCGTTCCATAAGGTCGGGAGCGTGCCCGGCGGAAGTGGAAGCTTTATCACCACAAGCCCTTCCTGTTTAGCGCCCAACCGCCTGCCCGTGGTGTCGAGAACCTGCACATTGTAGCCCGGAACAGGTTTCGTCGACGAACCGGGCTTTATCTGAAACTCCTCAATCCCCATGCAGTTGGCGGTAATCGGCCAGCCTGTCTCGGTCTGCCACCAGTGATCGATAACCGGCTTTTTCAGGAGATTGCGGGCCCAGTGATAGGTGTCGGGGTCGAGCCGTTCACCGGCAAGAAAAAGATACTTGAAACCCGACAGGTCATATTTCCCGATATGGTCACCGTTCGGGTCCTCCTTCTTTATCGCGCGGAACGCGGTAGGCGCGGTAAAGAGCACCTTCACGTTGTGCTGGGAAATGACCCTCCAGAATGCCCCCGGATCAGGCGTGCCGACGGACTTGCCTTCATAGAGGATGGTTGTGCATCCCGCAAGGAGCGGCCCGTAGACGATATAGGAATGTCCCACAACCCACCCCACGTCAGATGCTGCCCAGAAGGTATCGCCGGGCCTGACGCCATAGATATGTTCAAGGCTCCAGCGGAGGGCTACCGCGTGGCCTCCGTTGTCCCTCACCACGCCCTTCGGCTTTCCGGTCGTTCCCGAGGTGTAGAGGATATAGAGCGGGTCTGTTGCCTTGACCGGAGTGCAGCCGACAGGTTCGGCCTTTGTCATCAGCTCTTCCCAGTCAAGGTCCCTGCCGGCCATCATCGAAGCCTTCACAAGAGGCCTCTGGAAGATGATGCATTTCTCCGGCTTGTGCCGGGCCCTCTCGATCGCCTTGTCCAGCAGGGGCTTGTACTCGATCAGCCTGCTCACCTCGACAGCGCCGGACGCGGAGATAATCAGCTTCGGCTTGGCGTCATCGATCCTGATCGCGAGTTCGTGCGAAGCAAAACCGCCGAACACGACCGAATGCACCGCGCCCAGACGCGCGCAGGCGAGCATCGCGAAGACCGCCTGAGGTATCATCGGCATGTAGATTATCACCGTGGTGCCCTTTTCAACACCCTGCCCTTTCAGCACCCCGGCAAATTTCGCAACCAGATCAAGCACTTCCCGGTAAGTAAACTTCTGGATGGTCTTCGTTACAGGACTGTCGTATATGAGGGCCACCTGGTCGCCGCGGCCTCCCTCGACATGAGTGTCCAGGGCATTGTAGCAGGTATTCAGCTCTCCGCCGGCAAACCAGCGGTAAAAGGGCTTGTTCGTATCGTCCAGGATCTTGTCCCACTTCCTGTACCAGCGGATCGCCTCTGCAGCCCGCCCCCAGAATGCTTCAGGGTCCTGAATGCTCTGCCGGAAGACCTCGTCGTACCTGCCCATCCCTACCTCCCCTATCGTCTTTTTTCTCTTTTTTAATGGTTATCTTGGCGCTGCACAGGCGCCTGCTTTGAGTATACTGTATTTTGCAGTGTAGTTGGCTGCGACTTCCGCCCTCGCCTTTGAAGCTTCCTTGAAGAGGGTGCCGGTCCTGTCCATAGGACCTGGTGTCCAAGCAGATTGATATTCGGCATGACTTCCTGCATTGCGCCGACGCAAAGAAGAGCCTGTTTTGAGGTCCAGGATCAAGCGCTATTTCAGAATCATTATGATCATGCGATACTTTAAGGGTTAGCTCTAACTTGCTGTAATAGCTCAGTTCTCTAAACTGCGCTTGCATGTCGATTGAAATATGGAGCATGCATTAAACTGCAGACAAGTGCCCCGAGTCAGGTGATGGGCATGCCTGGCGGGCAGGGAAGGTATTGTGTTGGATAGTCTGCTTTGAATGCGACTCAGGAGGTCGCTGACTCCCTTTGCCGTGCTGCCCCTTTTCAGCGGCATTACTTCCTGTGTAATGCCTTCCCTCCCTGCTTGGTGTTCCATGCCCGCAGTTTTTATCGAGACTATTTTAGTAATGTTTTACTTTAAGTTTGCCCTTTAACTATTTGTCATTTCAATTTATTATAGACTTAGTAATTCTCAGAGAAGTATGTAATATGACCTTACTTGTTCGATCTGACTGTCACAGGCGCTGGCTGCGGGGTTCCCCGGGAGGCCTTTCCGTGAAGGATGCCCTTCCCGTCGATCCAGAGTGGGTCGATGCAGATTATCCTGTTCCAGCCCCTTGTTTCATCCTTCTGCTGGTGGTAGACCATCCAGAGCTTCCCCGCCTGATCCCGGACGACACCCGGATGTCCGGGTCCGAAGATGCCGTCTCCCTTTTGGATGATCGGATTGCCACGGTATTTGGTGAAGGGTCCCAGGGGGTGTTTTGCAGTCGCGTACCCGATGGCGTAGTGCTCGGAATCCGCACTGCCTCCTGAGTAGAGGAGATAATAGACGCCCTGATGTTTGATCATCCACGGGGCCTCGATCACCGGCACCCCATTCATCTCCCATGCTTCTGTCGGGGAGAGAAGCTGAACAGGCCCACCCTTCTTCCGCAGAGGCGACTCCATGGGCTGGACAAATATCGCGAAGTCAGGGTACCGTGCGTAATAGAGAAAGTATGAACCGTCGTCATCCCGGAACAGATGCGCGTCTATCCCGTTGCTGACCAGCGCCCCCCGGTCCTGAAACACCCCTTCCGGCCGGTCTGCAGAGGCAACGCCGATCCTGCGGTTGACCGTGTAATAGAGGTAAAACATGTTGTCCTCCCTGCTGAAGAAGACATCAGGGGCCCAGACGCCGCGTTCGCTGCTCTGAAACACCTTCGGCCCCTTTGTCCAGTGGACCAGGTCGTCTGATATATAGACATCGTAGCTATGGTTGTCTCCGGTCGGGTAGAGATAGTATTTGCCGTCGTGATAGATGACCGCCGGATCTCCTATGCCGAGCGTGCCGACATAGGGCGCGGGAGTCGGTCTGTTGATTTCATATGTATCGACAAGGACAGGATTGGTATAGGTCGCGCTGCGTTCCGCGCGCAGGACGGCAAAGAAAAACAGGGGCAGCAGCACCGCGATTATAATAATCCTGCGCATGGAATATTATATCGTGGCGGTCTGGTGTTCGGCAAAGACAGGGGATCGTGTGCATCTGCCCCCTCCTCAGGAATGCCCTGCTCTGGAATCCCAAACCATGACATGATAGTATGAGACTATGAAGACAGGCATCAAGGTATTATTCGTAACCGGAATCATGGGTATTGCAGTGGTCGCGGGAGCTTTTCAGGCACTTAACTCTCCGCGTAAGAGCGGGAAGAAGGAAGAGGAGCAGGAAAAAGGGAAAGCCGAAAAGGCCTGAGAGCGGCAAGCTGTTTTATGTGAAATACTGCTTTATCTCGGATTCGATCGTGCCGTACGGCACAATGAACGGCTTATCAGTGATCGTAATCTCGATCTCATTGCCGGCGATGCAGCGGTACTGGCCTTTTATCTGCCCGAGAAATGAATTTCCGTCAAAAGAGCCATATTCCGTGTTGCCTTCAAATCTGCCCCCGCTGCCGGTTATTTCAGACCGGACCCTCCCGAGGACCGAGGATATCTCATCAGTGAGCGTGATCGTGAAAGAATGCGCCATAGATGTCCCCCTTTTCAGAAATTATATCATGGGGCTGTCGGAGACGACCAAGTCTGTCAGACGGCCCTCCCGGCCTTCCAGACTTCCGGCATAATGCTCTCCATGGTCCAATACTCTATCCTCGAGGGCCTGACGATGACAATGCAATAGTCCGGATCGTCCGGTCCGGAAAAATAGTTCTCCAGATCATCGAACCAGAAGGACTTCTTCTCCTTCCTGTCGGTCGAAACTTCGGCACGGCCCTCGACCTGCAGCCAGTGCTCTGCCGTCTCAAGGTCTTTCGCCCCGAGAGACAGGTGCACATTCGGGTTTTCCCTGACCTGACGGATCTTCCTTGTATCGATACTGGAACAGAACCTGAAGACAAGCTGCCTGTCGGCCTTTCCGGCAACGTACCTGACCCAGGGTCTTCCGTCCCCGGTAATGGTCGCAAAATTCATGAGCTGATAATCCTTCGCCGCCTCGAAAATCCTCTGCCTTAAAGTACTCATGATATCCCCCTTTTCTACGTACTTTCACACGATTGCCCGGAAGAAGAATACGCTTTCAGTATATCATGATATTAATGGGGGAAAGAGACGGCAGTCCTGCTGACACTTCATATTTCGGGGTTTTCCTCGTCTTCATCCCATTTTAATGGATTGCACCTGATGTATTCCCGGATTGCGTATAATTCCTTCTCATCGCGGATGATATGTTCGTAATAATTGCGTTGCCAGACGGGCATCCCGGGACGGTTGCGCATAGCGTTGATCATATGTGTACATCCTGCCTTAAACGCGCGTACAATTTTGCCAACCGCAGGGGCATGATTCATCACATCAGGATTCATACCGTTGTTTCCCGTAGGGGCGTGATTCATCACGCCCTGGTTTTCTGTCGTGGCCTTTCGAAAGGGCGCAATTAATTGCGCCCCTACATCGGACAGAACAATAATACCGTGCACATGATTTGGCATCACAATGAATTCATCTGTTTCAACATGCGGAAAATGTGCCGGTATCTTCTCCCAATATTTCATCACCATGTCTCCTGATTTATTCAAAAACATTTCGCCATTCCTGATTTCCCCGAACAAACATTCCCTTTGCCATGCGCATACCGTCACGAAATACGCCCCTGCCTGGGAATAATCGTATCCCTTCAGCCGGACAGATCGTCGATGATGAATTTCAGGGATGTATGTCATTTTTTATCTCGAAGGGGCGCTGCTTGCAGCTAACTTTCGGAAACCGGGATGTGTCCCTGATTATTCTTCTTCAATGATGAGGAGGGGCAATCCGCAATCCCGGCACTCCCGGTCGCCTGCGGCCACAGACGAACCACAGGCAGGACACCTTCCTTCCTCGAGCAAGTCGTGCGAAGCGCGGAACTCCGGGCTGACTTCCATGTAATATTCCTCGATTCGCTCCCGCGCCCTTTCAAGGTCGTCTGAGGAGACCACCAGGCGGCACTCACCACCGCAGCATCCTTTCTTGCAGCCGGCATCGGAATAAACGGCGCAGGGGATGCCGGCATCGATGAGAACTTCGCGCAGTTCACGCAGCCAGTCCATGTCGCCCTCCCTCACCACGGCCATGTTCGCCAGGGCCATCTCCTCGATCCGCTTT
>JAOUFP010000121.1 GCA_029858145.1 Nitrospirota bacterium
CTGAAGGGAACCGCTTGTGACACATGATAAAGAAAGACGGATCCCCCTGGCCCTGATTGTCGATGACGACCGGAACATCCGTACGGTCCTCAAGGGGATGCTCGAAGAATCGGGGTTCAGCGTAATGACCTCTCAGAACGTGGAGGAGGCGTTGCCGATCATCGTGGAACAGGACCTGGATCTCGTCATCACCGACCTGAAGATGCCCGGGAAAAGCGGGATGGACCTCCTTGCCGAATGCCGCGGACTGAAGCCGGCCGTACCCGTGATCATGGTTACCGCGTTCGGAGACGTCGAGGCCGCGGTCTCCGCCATAAAGAGGGGAGCATATGATTTTATTACCAAGCCCTTTGATGAAGATGAACTGCTGAATGTGATCAAAAAGGCCCTTTCAGAATCCCGCAAGAACAGGGAACTGGTGTCAGCGTATTTCGGTAGGGAGGAAGCGCCGCTCCATGACATAATCGGAAGGTCAGACACAATTAAGGAAGTGCTGCGGACTGTCCGGAAAGTAGCGCGGACCGATTCAACCGTCCTCATCACCGGTGAAACAGGTGTGGGCAAGGAACTGATAGCCAGGGCTATCCATACTGAAAGCCACCGCCGTGATCAGCCCTTTATCAAGGTGAACTGCGCAGCCATTCCGGACCTCCTCCTTGAAAGCGAGCTTTTTGGATATGAAAGGGGGGCTTTTACCGGTGCGGTGACCAGTAAACCGGGGAGGTTCGAGATTGCCCATAAGGGGAGTCTCTTCCTTGACGAGATAGGGGACATGTCCCTTCACCTCCAGGCCAAGTTGCTGAGCGCCCTCCAGAACCGGTCCTTCGAGAGGGTGGGCGGAGTCAAAACGATCAGAGTGGATATGCGAATCATCGCAGCCACAAATAAGGACCTGCAGGAGGCTATGCGGGCCGGTGCATTCAGGCAGGACCTCTTCTATCGGCTCAATGTTGTCCCTGTGCGTATTCCCCCGCTCAGGGAAAGGCTTGAGGATATCTTTCCGCTGACGGACAATCTGGTCCGGAAGTTCGGTTCCAGGAACCGGAAAACCATAACCGGAGTTTCTCCCCAAGTCATGGAGGCCTTCAGCGGCTATGATTGGCCGGGCAATATAAGAGAACTGGAAAATGTGGTAGAACGAATGGTCGTGATGGCGGATGCGGATACACTCGGAACCGATCTCCTTCCCGATGAGATCAGGGGAACGGCCCGGACAGGTGAATCCTTCAGAAAAAGGATCGAAAGCATTTCCCGCCTTACCGAAAAACAGATGATAATAGATGCCTTGGAGAAGACCGGCCAGAACCGGACAAAGGCGGCTGAACTTCTCGGTATCAGCCGCCGCACCATCCAGAACAAAATAAAAGAATACGGCCTGCAGGCTTAACTGTGAAAATAATTTCGCACTCTGCATATTAAACTGTGCAAAAAATTTCCATTTCAAAAGATAGCTGCGTCCCAAGCGCAAAATAATCTTCAGTAATTACAATAAGTTATCGAATTTATCCGTGGATATTTTGAACTGGCACAATGCTTGAAATATACAGGGAGGATGCAGGTAATAAACGTAAAAACTACAGTTGGCAGAGTGTGTTGAGCGTTTTTAGCGAAAGACAGCACTGGCAACTGCCGAATAGAGAATAGAGGTTTTTGTAGGGTACTTTCTAAATCCGTATTTTCGAAAGGAATACAAAAATTGAAATTCATAGGACTTGATGCAGGATCAGTAAGTGTAAAACTTGTTGCGCTCGATCATAATGGCAGCATACTTCGCAGCCTTTACCAGAGACATAAGGGGCAGTCCCTCCCTGTCGCCCTTGAAATGTTAAAGACAGTCGAAATCCTGGAGTCGGAATTCAAGAGTAAGAATTTCTCTCTTTCTCTTACAGGGTCTGCCGGGAGATTATTAGGAAACATACTTGGCATAGAACCTGTGAACGAGGTCGTTGCATACGCTTACGCCACCCGGAAGCTCTATCCGCACATCAGAACTATCATAGAACTCGGGGGAGAAGACTCAAAGCTGATCATCCTCGGGGACGATTCTTACAGTATCAAAGATTTTCATATGAATTCCGTATGCGCTGCGGGCACAGGCTCTTTCCTGGACCAGCAGGCTGAACGGCTCCGCTTGTCCATCGAGGAATTCAGCGAACTCGGCCTGAAGTCCGGGCGGCCGCCGAGGATTGCCGGCCGGTGCAGTGTGTTTGCAAAATCAGACATGATCCATCTGCAGCAGATAGCAACACCTGTCGAAGATATCGTGGCAGGGCTATGTTTTGCTGTGGCAAGGAATTTCAAGGGCTCCATTGCACGGGGCAGGGAACTGGCCTTCCCGGTCTCTTTCCAGGGAGGCGTCGCTGCAAACAAGGGGATGATACGGGCCTTCAAGGAAATCTTCGGGCTTGCGGAACTCTTTGTGCCTGCGGAGTTTGCGCTTATGGGCGCAATCGGGGCCGCATTAAAGGACATGGAGGAAATCCAGGGGGCAGAAACCGGAGGGCAGAGAGCAATGGGCAAAGAGCAGAGTGCAACAAATATAGAACAGATTAGTGAGTTTGATCTGCAAGAGCTTGAGGATTTTATAAATTCTGGCAAGCCGTCTGAAAAAGGATACAGTCCTCTCGTCCACGCGGGCGACGATTTTATTGAAAGACATATGTCAAAACATGAATCGTTTCACGACTGTAGTGACCATTCACGACTCATGGCTGACGAATCACCGCCTTTAAAGGCTTTTCTCGGGGTAGACATCGGCTCCATAAGTACAAACCTGGCTGTAATAGATGAATCCTGCAAATTGATCGCAAAACGTTATCTAATGACAGCAGGCAGGCCTATCGAGGCGGTCAGGCAGGGACTTGAGGAGATATTCAGGGAAGTAGGCGACAGAATAGAGATAGCAGGCGTCGGCACAACAGGCTCGGGGAGGTACATGATAGCCGACTATATAGGAGCTGATATCGTCAAAAATGAGATCACCGCGCAGGCAACTGCTGCTGCCTTTATTGATCAGGAGGTAGATACCATATTTGAGATCGGCGGTCAGGATTCCAAATTTATCTCCCTCAAAAACGGTGTGATCGTGGATTTTGAAATGAACAAGGCCTGCGCTGCCGGGACTGGATCCTTTCTTGAGGAACAGGCTGAAAAGCTGGGCATATCCATAAAGGGAGAATTTCAGGAATCCGCATTTTGGTCCCGGAACCCGTGCAGACTTGGCGAGAGGTGCACTGTCTTTATGGAAAACTCCCTCATGTCAAACCTCCAGTCAGGCACTGACAAAAAAGACCTGCTTGCAGGCCTTGCCTATTCTATAGTGCAGAATTATATCAACAGGGTTGTCTGCAAAAGACCTATAGGCAACAGGATATTCTTCCAGGGCGGTGTTGCGTTTAATAAATCAGTTGTAGCTGCCTTTGAAAAATACCTCGGCAGGGAGGTCATTGTGCCTCCGGACCACGACGTGACCGGCGCCATCGGCATGGCCTTGATAGCTATGAAGCATATGAAAGACAATAAATTGTCTGCAGGGGCGGGACGGCGCCTCGCCCATCCTCGGAAAGCGGGAAACGAAACTATCTCAACCGCCACTAATTTTAAGGGTTTTGTGCTTCTGCAGAGGCCCTATGATATATCATCTTTTGAATGCAAAGCATGTTCGAACGTCTGCGAGATAAACAAGATCAGGATCGAAGGCGAAAAGGCCCATCTCTTTTACGGCGGACGGTGTGAAAAATATGATGTCAAGAAAAAGAAGCCTGAAAATAAAATTCCGGACCTCTTCGCCTTCAGGACCGAAATGCTCTGGAAGGCACATAAAGCATACAGTTCAAAGTCAGGGGGCGGGGACTCTACAAACTCAACGATCCCAATGAACTCAATAAAGATCGGGATACCTTACATCTTCTACTTCCATGATTTTCTTCCCTTCTGGGCCACTCTTCTATGGGAGCTTGGGTTTGAGGTAGAGGTGTCTCCGGAAACCGACAGGCATATCATAGATATCGGGATGGAGACGATCTTGGCAGAAACATGTTTCCCTGTAAAGACCGCCCACGGCCATATCAAATATCTCATGGACAAAGGGATTGACTCGATATTGATTCCGAGTTTCGTAAACCTGAACAAGGCCCACGACCCCTTTGACACTGGGTATGCTTGTCCCTATACACAGACAATACCCTATTTGGCAAAAACAGCTTTTCAGAACATAAAAGCCCTTACCCCTCTTGTTGACATGAACCAGGACGAGGCTTTTCTTATAAAAGAGCTGAAGCGGGTACTCAGTCCCTACCGCATACGGACTGCTCAGATCTCCAGTGCCTTCAGGGCAGCTCAGTCCGAACAGGAAAATTTCATTAAGGCCATAAAGGACAAAGGGGATGAGGTCACTGCCTCGCTGAATAGACGGGCTGTTGTTATTGTAGGAAGGGCTTACAATTCCTTTGACAAGGGAGTAAATCTCAATATCCCGAAGAAACTGGCGGATCTCGGAGTAATATCCCTGCCCATGGATTTCCTTCCGTTAGAAAGCTCCGCGGTGAAGCAGGATTGGCCGAATATGTACTGGAGGGCAGGACAGAGGATACTCAGCGCTGCAAAGTTCATAAGGTCAAACCCCCTGCTTCACGCTGTGTATATCGGAAACTTTTCCTGCGGGCCGGACTCTTTCATTATAAAATTTTTTGAGGAAGAGATGTATGGGAAGCCCTATCTTCACCTTGAGCTTGACGCTCACAGCGCTGATGCAGGAGCCATCACCAGGTGTGAGGCCTTCCTGGACAGCATAGAAAATTCAAAAGAAGGAATGAGCGGTCCGGAAAAGCTGTACAGGAAAAAAAGCAACTGTCATTTCTCGGGTGAAAGGACGGTTTTCATCCCTCATATGTCTGACCATGCCTTTGCCATTGCCGGGGCATTCGAATACTGCGGCAGGAAAGCTGAGGTACTCCCCGAGTCTTCAGGTGAGACAGTGGATTTAGGAAAAAAATACGTCTCAGGCAAGGAGTGTTATCCCTGCGCTGTTACCACTGGCGACATGATAAAAAAAATCATGGAGCCCGGCTTTGATCCTGACAAATCCGCCTTCTTCATGCCTTCCGGGGCAGGCCCCTGCAGGTTCGGTCAATATAATGTATTCCACCGCCTTGTGATAGAAGACCTGCGGCTTGACAATCTGCCTGTTTTTTCCCCTAATCAGGACGAAAAATTCTACGAGCAACTGAAAATTGCAGGCAAGGATTTTGCGCTGAGGTCATGGAAGGGCGTAACTGCTATCGGGCTGCTTCAAAAATGCCTGCATCAGACCAGACCTTATGAAAAAGAAAAAAATGTTTCTGACGAGATCTATGCCATGTACCTTGCAAAGACTTACGACTCTTTGCGAGGTGCTGACGGGGGCCTGGATGCAGTCCTAAAAAAAGCAAGGGTCGCTTTCGAAAATATCCCCAGAAATAAGGACAAAAAACCTCTCATCGGCATCGTAGGTGAAATTTTTGTGAGATCAAACAGGTTTTCGAATGAAGATCTGGCAAGAAAGGTCGAGGCTGTCGGGGGCGAGGCCTATCTTGCGCCGGTCGAAGAATGGATATATTACACTAACTTCATGTCACTGCGGAGGGCTTTGATAAAAAAAGACTGGTCTGGCATGGTTACTCTTCTGTCAAATAGGTTCTTTCAAAAGAGGATAGAGCACAAATTTGAACGCTATTTTGCTGGGTTCTTAAAAAGCCTGCAAGAAGCAGACACCAGGGAGACATTAGATAAGGCAAGTCCGTATATCCACCCCTCCTTCGAAGGTGAGGCTATCCTCAGTATAGGCAAAAGCATTGAGTTGATTGAAAAAGGAGCATCCGGCATTATCAATGCGATGCCCTTCGGATGCATGCCAGGGACCATAGTCAGCGGTTTAATGCGCGGGCTCAAGAGAGAGTACGGTGTCCCATTCCTGAGTATCCCTTATGACGGGACGGAATCTCTGACAACGGAAATTCAGCTTGAGGCCTTTATGGACCAGGCAAAATCAAAATTTGCACAGTTGGGGGGTTACCAAAGATTTGCCAGAAAGGAGAAACTCATAAAAAGGATGGTCCGGAATGATTAAGAAAAGTGTTATTTGGTTCCTGGTATTGGCTTTTCTCAATTTTCAACTCGTATCTGATTTCGTTTTTGCTGATTCAGGTTTTGCTAATGTTGGCCATATGGG
This sequence comes from Nitrospirota bacterium, assembly GCA_029858145.1. Taxonomy (GTDB): domain Bacteria; phylum Nitrospirota; class Thermodesulfovibrionia; order Thermodesulfovibrionales; family UBA6898; genus JAOUFP01. The sequence goes on from JAOUFP010000121.1 coordinate 6,209, forward strand.
TGGCCCATCGGGTGGTGAGGTGGTTGCAGCCGTCATTGTAGGCGTAATAGTTATAGGTTTAATTGTTTTTGGCGTAAGTAAATCATTAAAAAAGACGGATGCCCAGAGCGAACAGCCTCAAGACCAAAAGGAGAACCCACCCAGAGGTCGAAACTTTCAACAGTCCGATGAACAGCCCCTTACTCCATCGGGCCAGTTTGCGGTTCTCAGTTGGTGAGGGGTGTGAGTCTTTAAGGTGGTCATGGAGACGAGAGGCTTTAAGCCTTTTTGTACGATAAAGGAGGTTTCAATTGTAGGGAGATGAGAGTTCAGTCAGGCTGTTAATGAGGGAGTTCAAACGCATCAAGAAAATCAATCCACAGGAGGGACTTATGTTTAAACGATTAAAGTATTTGCTTTGTCTGTCAGTTATTATTCTCGTGCCGATGAGCGTCAGCGCGGCAATATCCCAGGGAATTACTGTCATGACAAGAAATCTTTATATTGGAGCAGATCTCGTTCCCGTGATAGCAGCGCAGACGCCTGAGGAGTTCTTTTCGGCTGCTCAGGACGCCCTGGCACAGGCCGCGGCCAACAATTTTCCCGAACGGGCCTGGGCCATTGCGGCCGAGATCGTGGAAAAGAAGCCGCATCTTGTGGGCTTGCAGGAAGTCTATAATTTTACACTAGACGGGAGCAACGGCCAGCCGCCGTTTCGCGACCATTTGAATGACCTCATGGACGCACTGGCTGCCCAGGGCGCAGATTACAGGGTGGCGGCGGTGGTAAAGGATATGGACATTCAGTTCTCCCTTGGAGATGTTCTGTTGGGCCTCACCGACCGTGATGTGATACTGGCGCGGGGCGATGTGGCAACCTCAATAGTGCCTGTGGCACTTAGCGGATGCAAGCCGTCGCAGGACGGCTGCAATTATCAGTTTGTTGCCGGCGTCGCAAGCCCTATCGGAGAAATCGCGGTCGAGCGCGGCTTTGTAGCTGTAGACGCAATGATCGGAAAAGGTTTCGTGCGTTTTGTCAACACCCACTTGGAAGAAAGAGAACTGGATCCTGGCAATCCGAACCCGTATTCGAAGATTTTCCAGGCAGCACAGGCATTTGAACTGATCTCTGTCCTCGCAGGCTTTCCGAACCCCCAGGGTGCGCCTCTTGTTGTGGTCGGCGATATCAACTCGTCGCAGCAAGATAAAGCTATCACAGTCGGACCATATACGATTGTGCCTCCTTATAAACAGCTTGTTGACGCAGGATACACGGACACTTGGACACTTAGGCCCGGAGCCCCGGCCAGTCTGACCTGCTGCCAGTCCGCTGACCTATTGAATCAGGATTCGAGTCTGTACGAGCGTATCGACGTAATTTTCACTAGTGGGTCGCCTGTCGGCAGAGTGCAGGTCAACCTTGTTGGCAACGACGAGGCAGACAAAACTCTTTCCGGGCTTTGGCCCTCGGATCACGCA
>JAOUFP010000122.1 GCA_029858145.1 Nitrospirota bacterium
CAGACCTATATCCCGATGAACTCGCTGCAGGTTTCCCGCGGGTGCCCGGTCAACTGCGAGATGTGCTCGGTCCCCCAGACATATGGGACCGAATTCAGGATGACGAGGACCGAAAGGCTTCTTGAAGACCTCGGGCGGCTCGAAAAACATGTCTTTATCGTCAACGACAACCTCCATCTTGCAAAGCGGAGGGTGAGGCCGTTTCTTGACGGTATGGCTTCGGGGCAAAAGCAATGGGTGGGGCTTGCCCCGCTCTCGATCGCTGCCGATGAGGGATACCTCGGGCTCCTGAAGAGGAGCAACTGCTGGGCGATGTACATCGACCTCAGCCCCTGGATTTCAGCCAGCCTCAATGAGAAGATCGACGGGGTGCAGGCCGGGAAGGCGGGAGTGATGCTTGAACGCATCCGTGAAATGGGCATCAAGGTGATCGCCTCGTTTGTCTTCGGCTTTGACCACGACCGGAAGGATATTTTCGAAAAGACAGTCCGGTTCGCCCGGGAAAACAATATCGAGGAGGCGGAATTCCATATCCTCACGCCGTATCCGAAGAGCAGGCTCTATGAAAGGCTGGCCGCGGAGGGAAGGCTGCTTACCATGGATTTCTCGAAGTATTCAACGTCATCGGTGGTATTCAGCCCCGCTCATATGTCGCCGGAAGAACTGTATGAGGGATATCTCACTGCCTGGAAGGAGTTTTATCCCGGTGAAAATTACGAAGAGACCCCGGAAGGACCGGTGGTGAAAACGTTCGCCTGTTTTCCCCTGACAAAAGAGGACCTCCTGCAGCACGCGTGCGGCAGTTGGGTGAAGGCGGTAACAAAAATGAATAATGAAGAGGTCAGGCATAAATGATAAAGACACTGAAACCGTTTCTGTTTTCGAAATTTCTCTACGGACTGGTCCGGGTGATGTCTCTCAGCAGCGAGAGGGCTCTCATCTCATATCTGAACATAGCCGAGAAGGCTACCACAAGAGAGCATTACAAAAGGGCGATACGCAGCATCAGGGAGATGTGGAGGAACGGGCATCCGAGCCTGAAGGTTGCCATGAAGGTACTGAAGAACACGAGTCCCGGGCACAAGAAACAGATCATCAGGTGCTTCATCATAAACCAGCTCCTTGTCGGCAGCACGAAGCGGAAGGCGTTTTCAGAGAGCGCCGGCGGCTTCTATCCTCCCGGCCTCCTGGTCATCAGCCCGTCGATGAAGTGCAACCTCAACTGCTTTGGCTGCTACGCGGGCATGTACAAAAAAGATGAGGACCTTCCCTATGAGGTGCTCGACCGTGTCCTGAATGAGGCGAAGGAGATGGGCGTTCATTTTGTGGTCGTCTCCGGGGGGGAGCCCTTCTTCAGAAAAGACCTGCTGACGCTCTTTGAAAAACACAGCGATATGGCGTTTCACGTATTTACCCACGGAGGGCTTCTCGATGAGAAGCTGGTGGCCAGGCTCGCTGACCTCGGCAACATACTGCCGGCGATCAGTGTCGAAGGGTTCAGGGAGGAGACGGACCGGCGGAGGGGTGAGGGCCACTATGAGCGCGTGGTGCGGGCGATGAAGCTCCTGAAGGAGGCCGGGATACTCTTCGGATACTCCGCAACGATGACGAAACAGAATGCCGGCATCATGGTCTCCGACGAATTCGTCGATCACTGGATGGAGAAGGGCTGCACCGTGGGGTGGTATTTCCTCTACACCCCGGTCGGGAGGGAGCCGAACTGGGACCTCGTGCCGACGCCCGCGCAGAGGGACCTGCTGCGGTCGAGGGTGGCGCATTTCAGGACAACGAAAGAGATGCTCTTCGGGGATTTCTGGAACGACGGTCCGGTTGTCGGCGGATGCATCGCCGGTGGGAGAAAATATTTCCATATCAACTCAAAGGGAGATGTGGAGCCCTGCGTTTTCTGCCATTTCGCCCTCCATAACATCAAGAACGTCAGCCTGAGAGAGGCGGTCACTTCGCCGCTCTTTAAAAAGATCCAGGACTATCAGAAGGCGAACGACAACCTGCTGCGGCCCTGCATGATCATCGACCAGCCCCATGTGTACCGGGATGTATGCAAAATGCCCGGAGTATATTTCACCCATCAGGGCGCAGGGAATATCGTCGACCAGTTCAGCGCCGAGATAGACGAATACGCGGTCGCCTATGGTGAACTGGCAGAAAAGGCGTGGGATGAGCTTTCCGCAAAAAAGGAGTAGCGTTTGGCGGAGCAGATGAGAGGGGTGATTTCAAGTTGACATGCTTCCTTCGCAAAGGGATTCCGGCGCTGTTCCGGAAGACTGCGCTGTTTGTCATGATCGTGGTGTGTCTGTCTCTGCTTTCCTGTGCCAAAAAAGAGGTGGTGAGGCGTGCTGAAATCGCACCCTATCAGGGCCTGGTGACGACCGAACTCCTCAAACAGTCCGTGGGCTTCGGGAAGGTGAAGAGCGTTAAGGCGCTTTCCACCGTGAGTATCTTTAAAAAGGGCGAGCCTGAAGGTACCCTCAACGGCGTTCTCGGCTATAAGGCTCCCGGAAAGATGCGCGTCAGTCTCTTCGGGCCTTTTGGCCTGACCGTAACGGAAATGCTTATCTCGGGCGAACTCTTTCAGCTCTCTGTTCCGCCGAAGAATATCCTTTATGAATGGAATTCCCCCGAGGTGACGTTCACCGGGCTCATAAACGGCAGGTTCAGATATGAAATGGCTGAAGAGGATGATATGTTCGTTCTTCTTGCCTATAAGACGGACGAAGGGAATTCTGATATCGCCGCCAAATATTATTTTGACCGGATATACCTTTTGAACAGGTCCATGAGCTTCTATAAAGATGGCGCCGAGGTTGTGAAGGCCGAGTTCAACGACTTCAACGGAAGGATTCCCGAAAGTACACGGCTGATCTTCCTGAACGGGCTGGTGATGGATATCGCCCTGGAGGAAGCTGAATTTGATTCAGACATACCGGATGAATATTTCAGGGCCATCGAACACGGGGACAAGCAGATAAGACCCTTTCAGGACGTCTTCAGGCGCTTCGCCCCGAGCCGGTAGCTGATATTGATCGCGAGATAGGGCGGAATATTCCGGAGCTTTGCAGGCATGCGCTTCATGATGGACCTGAGCGAATAGGTCTTCTGATAGACCTCCAGGGTCTTCTCCCTCAGTTCCTCTTCTGAAATGTTCTTCGGCCGGAATACGATGTTGAAACGGTCGTATTTCTCCCAGTCCGTATGGAGGATCCTCCCCTGCGCGCGCATCTCTTCAAAAAGCCTCGTGCCGGGGTAGGGGGTCAGCTTGCAGAAGTTCGCTGCCTCAAGCCTGTTTTCCATGACGAACCGCAGGGTGTTCCCGAACACCTCGGGGGTATCATTGTCGAACCCGAAGATGAATGAGCCGTGCACCCCTATGCCGTGCGCTTTGATCTCTCTTATATAAGCGGCATAGCTGTCGGCCTTCCGGAGTTTTCTTACATCGCCGGAGTTTTTTTCATTTACGCTTTCAAAGCCGATCAGCAGGCCTTCGCATCCGCTTTCAGCCGCGAGCCTGAGCAGTTCGTTGTCCTTTGCTATCTCGATGGAAGATTGCGCCACCCACCTCTTTTTTACCTTCTTCATTGCGGTGAAGAGTTCCCTGGAGTAAGCGGGGTTTCCTGCAATATTGTCATCGACGAAAACGGCGATTCTGCCGCGGTATTCCCTCAGCTCTTCTATTATCTTTCCGACGGGACGGCACCGGTGCCTCACTCCGAAGAACTGCGTCGAAGAGCAGAAGCTGCATCCATGCGGACAGCCCCTCGAGGTCTGGAATGTGCGCGGGACATAATACCGTCCCGTGTTTAAAAGGTCCCACCTGCCGTTGGGTATGCGGGCAGGGTCAGGGTATGTTTCGCACCTGTAGAGGCGCCGCATTCTACCTGACCTGAAATCATCCAGTATGCTTTCCCACATCTCCTCTGCCTCTCCGGTCAACACGGAATCAGCATGATGAAGGACTTCATCGGGCATGGCCGAAGGGTGTATTCCGCCCATAATGACTTTTGCCCCGTTTTTTCTGAACTGTTCCGCGACCGCGTATGCCCTCGGTGCGTCTGAAGAGTTTGTCGAGATGGCGACCAGATCAGCGGGCCAGGCAAAGTCGATATCATCGACAAGCTCGTCGGTGACTTTTATTTCGACGTGGGGGGGCGTGAGCGCCGCGAGTATTGCCAGGGACATCTGGGGAAGGACGAAGGTCGCCCGCCTTCTTCTCCAGATAGCTTTAGTGCGGCATGGTGAAATAATATAGAGGCGCATTCAGTTTGTTCCGCTGTTTAAAAAGTATCTCACTGTGATCGCTCCTATGCATTGTACCTGAAGTAAAAGATAAAATTCACGCTGTCGCTCTGTCTGTCTGATTGCAAGTAAACTGTTTCGGTGTACAATGAACTTATGAAACAGGCGGCATTATTATGTCTTTTCCTGCTGTTTCCTTCGAGCGCATGGGCGTTTGTCCCTCACGGCTACCCCGGGGTCTATATCCACCAGATGGGGCACCTCTTTTTTGTCGTCTCCTGCCTGTTCGTCATAAGGACGGTCATCCGCAACCGCCTTCAGACGAAAAAGGGATGGAGATATCTGCTCTATTCCCAGGTCGGTTTTATTCTGTGGAATATGGATACCTTCGCCGGCCACATGAGCGAATACTGGGTCGATTCTTCCCTCATAACTGGTGAGTCCGCGGGCTGGGCTTATTTTGGAAGACAGATCCTTGTTGAGGGCAGGGAATATGTCTATTATCTCACCAAGCTTGACCATTTTCTTCTTGTCCCTTCGATGCTGCTGTTTTATGAAGGACTGAAAGAGCACCTCCAGGAAGAGGCACGGGGCATGGAACTGACGGTTATTCTTCCCCTTCTGCCGATTCTGGCTGTTGATATTGCCGGATCGGTACTTATGATCGTGATCTCCGTCCTCTGTCTTTTTGCTGCGATAAAGCTATACCGGAGCAACAGGGAAAATACCCTCTGGAACTACGTGCTGTGGCTTTCCGTCGTATACGTGCTGTTTGCCGCATCGCGTTCCGCGGGGCATATCCTGCAGCATATCCTCGGCGCCCTGCAGTTTCAGCATGTATGGAAACAAGTCGAACCTTTAAGCGGCAGTGTCAACTCATTTGCCTTTATTATGATCGGCGTGGTGAGTCTCTTTTTTTCGAGGGTGTACGATTATTACAATGAACTCTATGAGAACAGAAGGAAGATGGAGAATATCAACGCTGAACTGAGCGAAATGAACCAGGAGCTTGAAACACTCCTCTCTGAAAGGACGATGAGCCTTATGGCATTGACCGTGGCCGACCGGATTCGGAACCCTGTTTCAGTAATAGGCTGGATCTGCCAGAGGATCCTTGAAAAGGAGGAAGTCCCGGAAAGATTGAGCGGGAAACTGACGGACATTATAGATGAATCGAAAAAACTCGCGGTTATTGTAAAGGATTTCGAAACCATCCTGAAAAGCCGGCAGTCTGTATTCAAATATGAAGATATCAACGAAATCATCCGGGGCGTGGTCAGACTCCTGCAGCGAGAGATGGATGAAAAAGGTCTCAGAGTAGGAGTGGATCTCGGAAAACAGCAGCTCAGATTAAATACGCAAAAAAACCTGATGCGCGCCGCGATTTTTCACCTCATACGGAACGCGATCGACGCGACGCCATCGGGGGGCAGCATAATGATCGCGACCAGCGCAGGGGATGACCACATCGTATTGTCGGTTGCGGATACCGGGACAGGTATTCCGAAAGAAGATATCGAAAGGATATTCGACCCTTTTTTCACCACGAAGAAGTTCAGGTTCGGGATGGGCCTTCCGCTGGTAAAACAGATAGTCTCCGAGCATCTCGGCGATATCTCCGTGGAAAGCGAAGACGGAAAGGGGTCAACCTTCCGTCTGAGTTTTCCTGTCAGATGGTTTGAGCAGAAATAGGACACAAGAAGCTGCTGCCGCAGCAGGACTGAGGATTATTCCGGGGCTGATCATAAGCCCTGTTTTTGTCATCCTCCTGCGTGACCGGAGGATCCGGAAGCTGATGAAAACACTGGATTCCCGCCTTCGCGGGAATGGCGAGACGAGGGAGCAAAGGCATTTATTAACGGACTCTAGTTCGACGTAATTCCCCCTGATACGATGAATGCCATGACGTGTCCGCTGTCAGCCTGCAGAGGGGTGATCTGCTCCTTCGGGACGACTATGAGGTTTCCGGCAAAGTTATAAGACTGCGGAAGATAGACAGCGACCTTCCCCGGGAGGCCGAAGGTGCCGAGATCTTCCCTTGTCATAAAGCCGATGACCTGAATTGAGTCTCCGGGGGCCAGGGCAACGAGCACGGGCTTGTTGAAACTTTTTTTCTCGCCGACAAAGGCGCCGGTCAGATCCTTGATCGAGGTATAGATCATCTTGAAGAGGGGAAGCCGACTGAGGGCTTTATCCGCGGCGCGCACCAACCCCCTGGTCAGAAAGTTCGAAGCGATAAAACCTATTATGGTTACGGTGATGATCGTAACCCCGAATCCCATCCCGGGGATTTTGAATCTGAAGATCCCGTCGATTTTGGTGAACAGCAGAAAGAGCACGTATATCGTTGCAACGACCGGGACCAGGAACAGAAGCCCCTCGAAAAAATACCTTGTCAGTTTTTTCATCGAACACCCCTTTGTATGGCGAAATTATAATTGAGATTTGTGCTGATATTGTAATGGTTTGCGTTGTCCGGGGCAATATGTCTGTCTTAAAAAAGTTCATTCTTAAAAAAGCTGGAGGCCATTTTAAAAAGCCACAGTCTGGATTCCCGCCTTCGCGAGCATGGCAAAAAAATAACCACTTTCTAACAAGATTAGAAGTAAAGCGGCATCATTCTTGAGTTGTCATTCCGGCTTGTCTGAAATCTTTCTTTGTTTTCAGAAGGATTCCCGACGCGCTTTGCTTGCGGGAATGACAACTTGTGAGGCTATACTTATGACCTCCTTCGTAAAATAGTCATCCTCCGACTTGATCGGGGGATCCAAAGACCTTTCACGAAAACTGGACGCTTCTCTGGAAGTCAGCAGAACTCGTGGCGGCTGATTTCGCGGTTTCCAGATCGATTACCCCCGCAGAGTAGAGGTCCATCAGGTGCTGGTCAAAGGTCTGCATGCCGTATTGATCTCTGCCTGATGCGATGTAATCCTTTATGTTGCCGGCCTTTTCAGGATTCTCGATGCAGTCCTTTATCGTGAGGGTGTTCCGCATGATCTCCAGAACCGCGACACGTCCGGCGTTGTCAGCCCGGCGGAGAAGCCGCTGGGAGATGACTGCCTTGAGGGCTTCAGCCAGCCGTATCCGGATGGATTGCTGGTCGTTAAGGTCAAACACGCTGATGATTCTCTGGATGGTCTTCGGCGCGTCTATGGTATGAAGTGTGGAGAGCACAAGGTGGCCGGTTTCCGCCGCCTTCAGCGCGATGTCGATCGTGGTGCGGTCACGCATCTCTCCGACGAGTATGATGTCGGGGTCCTGGCGCATGGCTCCGCGCAGCGCCTTCGCGAAACTCTCGGTGTCAGACCCTACTTCCCGCTGTACTATCGAGGCCTTGTCCTCCCGGTAGAGGTATTCTATCGGGTCCTCGATGG
>JAOUFP010000124.1 GCA_029858145.1 Nitrospirota bacterium
TCTGTCGTATACTTCGAGCGATATTTGCCGTTATTCAGATTTTCTGTTGCGCTTAATGTCCCGCCACCCTGAATGACCGAAAAATTAACAGTCCCGCTCTTTATCGGAACAGTATTGACTATTCCCGTTGGTTTCAAAGTCCAGCAGTTGGATTGCTTGTTTCCGGAACAAGCATGTGGTCCTTCCATCGTGTACTCGTCATAAAGCATGTAGAGTTCAGCTGTCAGCGGCTCTTTCAATGCCGTGCCCGCCTTAGCCGCATCAATCAGTTCCCCTTTATCGTTGACAATTTGCTTGCCTGATATGTACAGGCCGGGAGGTATATAATCATTTCTTTTTCTATAACCAGTGGTATAGAGTTCAAAGAAGGCCGATAATATGTCGTAATCCACATTTTTTGCCTCTACGTAGTATTTTGTGTATACGGTATTTCCCATCATCGTATTAACGATGGCTCCGAAGTATTCGGTTTTTACATTGATCTCCTTTACAGTCGCACATTCTCCATATATTGGATATGCATTGTCACAATCCTCTGATTTATAAAATTCGAGAGATCTGTATTCTGAAGGAAGAGGAATGGAATCGTTTCTAGATTTCGTGCTGATCGTCTTGAACTTTATACTCAGATTTGATATGGAATTTCCATATTGATCTACAATCTTCGCAATCAGACTTCCACCCGGGTTATTTACAATGCCCTTATTGCCTTGCCCGAGTATTTTTTCGATTTTTTTGGGAATATCAGGTTTTCCATGTGCACTGAAGTGACCTTGCATGCTGACGGAGCCGTAAGAAGTTTTGACCGATGCCGTCACGAGGTTGAGTCCTACTTGAGTGACAAACTCATCAGAAGAATTGATTCTCCTATATATCGGGTTAGCTGATGTTTCCTGTCCCAAAATATAAGGGGCTTTGGCTATACCGTTGCTGCCTGTCTTGGATTCAGATTCAGTTTTCGGCGATCCCCAAAAGTCATTACCGAAGTTACCTCCGCCCGCAGCCACTTTGAATGTCACTCGCGCGCCTTTGACCGGAATTCCATTTGCATCGAGCACGAGCACAGCAATCTCTTTAGCAAGAGTCTTCCCCACAACGCCTGTTTGATTGTCGGTAACACCGATTTTTATGATTTTTGTTGCGGAAAGCGGGTTGTAGTTGTATTGCCCGACATATGGCTGACTCAGCTTCTCCATTAAATACTGCTTCGCCCATTGCTCCGGAGTTATCACCGTCATCCCTCCCGCGATAATGCCGCTGAGCATATACCCGGCCTCGCCTGTGGCGGGATTCTCCTTGATATAGCCTATTCCCGTCCAGTCTTTATAGCTCACAGATGTAAGAGGCAAGCCGTTGGCCGAAGGAATGCTGATCACAAGGCCCTGATTGACCGCGTTTGTGATGTCTTCTTTGATGTTGTCGTCTAGTTCAACAGCTGAAAGTACCGTGTCGATGTTGGCTTTATCAACCGTTAAGAAAGGCGTATTGCCATTCGCCCCTACAATCTGAAACAGCTTCGCTGTAGATATGGACTCAACCTGGAAATCATCCTCGAACAGCCTGTTTTCGAGAATAGACCCCTGAAGGGCCGATAGCTGCATGAAGGTTTTCTGGCTGTTTTCAGAAGCGGGCGCGGCAAGCGGCGCCCCTACAGTACCGACCGCTCTTAATTTCGCATCCACATAGACCCCTTTCCACTCGAATCCGTGCGGTATGTCGAGAAGGTATGTCACATCTATCGCGCCCCCGATTGTGGTTACAGTCGGGACAGGTCTGGTGAGCTGAAGATGAAGCAAAGAGGCGAGTTCATCTTCCCCCTTGTTCCAATTGTCTATATATCGGTTGGTTTCCTTAAAGAGTATTGTTTCGGCATCGTCTTCTTCGCTGATTGTTGTCTGATCAGGGTCAAGCGCCTTCTGCGCCACAAACCCTATTGCTGAAAGATTGCCAGTAATCTGTGTGGAGGTTATCCTTTCAGTTCCATTCGGCGATATAAGCTCAATCGTCAGGTTAAAATCCGTTCCCATCGGCAGACCGTCTTTGCCGGCAGCCACCATCTCTCCGTCAAGCTCCAATACAGGCCTCAGCCTTATGAGATATGCGGGCGTATTATCGAGCCCTCCGTAAAAATCGATTGTCTGCTGGTCCTCCACTGTTTCGGGTTCGCAGCTCAGTATTACTTTTCTGTTGGAGAGTTGGAGAGAGTCAAAGGAGATAGTGAAGAGCTCATTATGGTCCGTATCCGAAGCAGTGAGTTTAATTTTGTGCTTGAGATCATCGGGAATTTCGGTGTATTCATGGGTTACGGCGATCTGATCATACTGCATGCTTGCAGGGAGTATATTCATCACCTCGGGTATAAGCGCCCTGGTCCGCAGGACATCGTTATATGTCATGCCGGGGTAGTTCTGATTCAAGTAATTTTCGACATATGTCCCGATGTATTCAAGAGGAGTTTCTGTCCGGACAGCGCCGAGGTACTCATCCCGAAGCCCGTCGAAAGAAAACCCCTCAAATACGTCAAGGGGAGTGTTGTACGTATAGCCCGTGACTTTTATGCTCGTGTCCAGGCCGAGCCATGTTTTTCCATGCTCGTCGATTATCGCGCCGCGGTAATTGGAATAAGGGATCAGACTCTCAATCCAGACATGTTCAATCTGAAAATTGGAAATACTCCCGGCGGATATTATCGATTTATGCGGTATTCCCGCCTTTTGGAAAAAGTCAGCCACCTTTGCGGCGTCGTCTATTCCCGTCAGGTTTTTTACGTGTCCAAGGGAGGGGAATTCTATCACTCCCCTCACGTATCTTGTCGGAAAACCGGAAAATCTCAGCAGGGCAGTCAACAGCGTCGCCTGATCGCAGTCGTTTCCGCTTTTCTGTCTGAGTGTCTCTTCAGCGCCCTTCATGCAGCCCCAGTACCATTCGGTCTCGATGTTGTTTTTCACATATTCGTAAATGGAGACAGGGTTCCAGTTTAACGACTGGGCAAGAGTTGCTATCTCTTCGGATATCGGCGCTTCTTCAGTGTCCTTTAAGTCGTCCGGGCTATCGGTCCTGTCCCCGCCCCTGTATGCAGGATTGATAGTTGCAGAAGTATCGGGTTCTCCGACAGGCAGGTTAAGATCTTTGTATGGAAGATTTCCGAATATCGGTATTCTTTTGCTGTGGATATTTGCTTCTACGAGATTATTTAAAGTCTCGAGCAAGCTTTGGGGGGCATTACCATCCGTCGGGAGCGCTTCGATTATATCAACATATTCATCAATTGTCTGTGCATATCTCTCCGTCATTTCCTTGTGCCGTTGCTGAATTATGGCAGGCAAGGACTTCAACTCCTCTTCCCGCATTTTAAATTTATCAAGAATCTGATTATGAGTTGCTTTTACGTCCTTGAGTTCCTGCTTCAGGCGGGCGATATCGGATTTGCTATCTTCATTTTTTTTCTGCTTCTGATGGGCCTTTTTGATTACTATTTTCTGGTTCTCAAGATTCTTCTGGAGTTCCTTTTCAGGATCGAAATTGGAAGCCAGGGAAGCCTGAGCGAATAGAAAGAATATGATACTTACAAAGAAGCACGTCCCCCTTTTCATTCCCCCTCCTGCGAACGACTCTTTTGTCGGAAAAAAAGCTTTTCGAAAAAGGAGGGCTCTGAAATTATCCCCATGCGCCACTTCGGAAGCCCCGCTGTCCTTCTCAGGACCGGAGGTTTTGCGCTGCCCCGGTTTCCCGGGGTTTGCCTTTTCGATGGCTTGCTGATTAAATCATAAAAAATAATTTTTTGTCAATCACACGTTCAACACACGTTCAATAAAAGCGCTGCGGGGCAATCACTGCATCCCTTCCTCGTGTCACGGCATGCATCCTCACCTCTCTTGCCGGATTATTTTTTTGACTTCAACTGGCGGCAGAGAACATGTTGCTATTTCGAAGATGGAAGAAGATATCAGGACAATTTTACAAAAGATCGAAGATCCTGTTAAAAAACGCGCGGTTTTTATAGGTCTACTGTCCAGAGAGATCGTGAAGCTGAACGGGCGGAATCCTATTGTTGTACAACCTAAGGTTCAGGTCCCAATGACAAGTCTCTTCCCGCCTGCATAAAATGAAAAAATTGCAGAGGGATCAACTCAGAAGCGCATTCAATTACTTCACACCCATAAAGTAGACGCAAAGATGCTGGGGGGGCCGTAAATATCAAATGTCGGATAGAGCTTTATCATCTCTTTGGCCTCCGCGGGTTTTCCATATGACTCAAAGGGTTTGTCCGAGCTTATTGTCCCTGACTTTGACTGTGCAGACATCGCAACAAGATTGAGACCCGTCTGTTCCCAATAGCTGGAGCCTGCGGCATCCGTATCCTGCCGCAAATACGGAGAGGCGGAAGGCTGAACACTAATCTCAATCTGAACATATCTCACCACAGCCAAAAAATGGACAATTTTCATAATATTGAACTGCCGACTTCTTAGCCTGTAAATGCTTCCTATGTCACTTCTCGTATTCATCTGCGCATATCCATAGCCTTCATCATTAACCTAAAAAAACATCTCCCCTTTTCCTTGTCAATATCATTACCCGAACATCGCCATCAAGCTTCTGAGCGCTGAGGTCAGAAGTGTAAACATATTCCTGATAAACTGACTCACATGGTTATAAATTTTATGGGTATAGACGGACAATATGCCGATGATTGAGCCGCTCTTGTTTGCCCCCCACCAGGCCTTATATTCCTGGAGCTTGGTCTTAATGCCCGCTTCGTTATTGGCGCTTAGATAACCCGCAAGCAGGCTCTTTTCGTCAGCTGCCTTGAGCCCATAGTATTTCTCTCTGTAGTCCAAAAAGATATTCATACTCCTGACGGATTCCTGAAGGGCCTTCTTCTGATCGACCTTGCCGGTCTGCAACTGCTCAAACCACTTGTCGCATAGCCACAACCTCCGCTCCATCTCGTCTTTTGTCCAGGCGGTCTTGTTATCAGACGTCCTTAAATCCGCTGAAGTTATAGCCGGCAAGGTTGAGGGGTGCTTGGCAAGATATGCCTGCACCACTTCAAGCGGCTCAGGCTTTTCCATTTGTGAATCATGGTACTGTATTTGAATGACCTTGTTCCCGCTTATCCAGCGATACGTCCAGCCCGCCACGCTTAATCCAATTATAGTATTGTTGTCAATCTGTCTCGCTACAAAGGAATCATCAGGCAGGCCATAGTATGTCCTGAAATCCCTCTCCACCTCATGCATCAGCCATTTGTCAGAGTCGCCGCCGGTGTGTTGGGTGACTTGGATTTCAACATCAAACCTATCAGTTCTATTTATATAATCTGTCTCGTATGTCGTATCTGTATGATCTGAACTGAAATGGTCAACACCTGCCAGTATACCAGAGCCTCCTCTCGTTGAATATCCAAGTATTGTTTTTGGTTGGCCGGTGATAAAATCCTTTGCTTGAGTTATAAAGATGTAGCTGTCAATGTCTTGCAAGATTAAATAATCAGTAGGTGTCTGTGCGTAGCTTGTTACAGCAATTACGGTAATTAAAATAAATATGACGGCAATTACTTTATGTTTCATTATTCGGCCTCCTCTAATGTCCTGAATATTGCGTTTCAATAATTTGTTTTACCAGTTCCGGCAACTTCCAGTTACCATTGCACTTGTTGTTTGAACATACGGTATTCACAGCATTGTCAATTGCATTTTTGTTTCCTCCGGGATACGCTACAATGAAAGGCACATATGAATCAGACGGATTCAGGGAACCGTGCCACGATTTACACGCATATGCAGTTGTATACCTATTAGATACTGACCCGAAGGTTGCGTCCTTCATTATCAGAATAAGATCACCACTTCTTTGAATGTGGTTCATGCCATCAATACGCTGCAAAGCCCTCACATGTTCGACTTCTGACAGTGTAGTTAATTCATCTAAAATGGGACTACCACTGACATCAAGTCCATTAAATACTTTAGGGTCAGTCGGCAGTCGGGGTCGGACCAAGACAACATATTGATTTTCAAGCATACTCATCCCAAAAATGCTCGTTTTTTGCTCTTAAACCTTCATTTTTGCCCCCAAAAACAGCATTGTAAGGACTTAATGGTTCCCGTAATTCATAACTTCCATGACCTTTAACTATCTCTCTCCCGCTGCCCTTTATCCCAAGTATTTCCTTTGTGTCCGTCACAAACGCCTCAGTTCCTACTGCGATGCTTTCTGTCCAGCGTGGCTCTCTCCCTTTACAGCTCCGCTTCTCAATCGCTTCTTCCACCCAGCCCCTGTGCAGCTCCTTAAATTCATCAAGGCTCCGGCATCCAAATAATCCAAGCAAACTCTCATAATCGATTATCGAGTACCTCTGCCGGGGGTTCCGGATTTCAGCATATCCGCAGAAAGGCCACTCCCCGGGATGCTTCACAACTCCGGCACGGACCATGTTCATATCAACATACACCATGCATTGCCCCAAATGAGAGCCCGCTTCCACGGCTGTTGCGTGGTAACGATCTTCCCAATATGCGCCTTTTCGCTTCTTCCTTTGATTATATTCCTGTCCCATCCTGCCAGCCGTCAATTGTATCGTCTGTGGTATTGCCCCTTCATCTTTGACGTCTCTTATGATGAGATGAATATGGTTTGAGGTGACCATATAATTCAGTATCGAAGCGCTGAAACGCTTTCTTGCCTCGAAAAGCCATTGCATCAATCGCCGCCGGTCACGGGCAAATTTCAAAAGAAATTCCTTTTTGTGGCACCGGTGAGTTATGTGCCATACATATCCTGGAATATAATGTCTATTCGCCCTCGCCATTGGTTCCTCTTAAAAGGCCCTTTTCGGCCCTAAAAATGTACTTCTAAGCTCTAAAAATCCCTCTTTTTCTTCCATTTACCCTACAATATCAACAACTTAGTCTGGTCCGACCCCGGCTGCCGGCCATTGAAAACCGGCTGTATAATTCACTTCCGCGCTTGCGAAATTCTTCAAAGTCGCCGCGGCTTCTGCTGTGTCCCTGACATCGGTTTGCGCCATATTCTGCCAGCTTCCATCGCTTTTCTGATTGCTCATCAGCCAGGCGACTCCAGCGTCCATGCCGGGAGGATTGGTGGCTGGAGGAGGCGTAGGAGGTACACCGGGATTACTCGGGATATTGCCAACCGGGGACGGCACGACCTGCACCAGGCCCTTGCCGTCGGTGAGGATCGAATACCGTGTCATCCAGCCGCTGCGGACAAGTTCGAGCCCGTACAATTCACTTCCGGTAAATGTGCCGGGCGATGTAATGAAGACAAATGCGGTTTTGAACGATTTCTGAGAATCCGCAGGGCCGGGGACCCTCTCTCCTTCTGCGCCGATAATGTCGTCGATCGTGACATATCGGGCAGTCCCCGGGATTGTAATCCCGATTGCGGACAGTCTCTTCGGATCGATTTCAGGATTCTCGATGAGCAGCATCGGCGGTACCTGTGCTTTATCGATAAATCCCATAAGGTATAAATCAAGCGGACTGTAATACTTCCGGGCCTTTATGGAGGTAAATGTCCCGTCTCCGTTGTCCCGCCATGTGTTTCCATACATGAGCGAGGCATCCGTGCTGAGCAGAAAACTCCAGTGACTGTTG
>JAOUFP010000125.1 GCA_029858145.1 Nitrospirota bacterium
TGTTGAAGACAGCGTGCTGGATTACCTGATGACGATCGTAACCGAAACCCGCAGACATGAAAAGATACGGCTTGGCGTCAGCACCAGGGGCGCGCAGTTCTTTCTGAAGGCTGCCCAGGCACATGCCTATTATGAGGGGAGGGGGTATGTCACACCTGATGACATCAAGACCCTGGCACCTCTCGTACTTGGACACAGGCTCATACTAAAGACAAGGAAATTTATCTCGGATGCCGAGATGATTATTAACGAACTGCTGGATACCGTCCCCGTGCCTGTCTGAATGTGCACAAGCGCCTCGCCCCCTGCAGTTTGTTCCTCTCTCCTTCAGGTTGACGGATGAAAATAACCAGGGAAGGCAAACGTTTCCTGTTCGCGACGATTCTTATCGCAGTGGCCGCGGTGAATACCGGGAACAACCTTATTTATCTTATTTTTTCCCTTATGCTCTCTTTTGTGATCCTTGCGGTGGCATTGCTGCAGATAAACCTCAAAAGGCTTTCTCTTGAGGTTTCAATAGATCATCCTGTCTTTGCCGGCGAAGAAACCTATGCTTTTTTCACGATACACAACAGAAAGAAACTGATACCTTCCTATTCCTTCAGTGTCGCGGCGCCCGGTGCTTCCTCGCCGGTATACTGCGCCTATATCGGTCCGAAGGACTCCCTGAAAAAGGAGATAAAAATAACCTTCAAAAAGAGGGGAGTTTACTCTTACGGAGATTTTTTTATTCAGAGCGGCTTCCCTTTCATACTGTTCGAGAAGAGTGTCAAAGTAAAAGTTTCAGGAGAGGTGCTGGTTTATCCCGCGCTCATGAACGTTGAAGAGGTCATCCCCGATATCGCCGGACGGGAAGCCCGGGGCAGCGGAAGGGCATTTGGTTCCGGCAATGAAATTCACTCGATCAGGGAGTTCAGGTACGGTGATGACTGGAGGAATATACACTGGAAGGCTTCGGCAAAGGCGTCAAGCCTGATGGTGAAGGAATACGCGCTGACTGATATCAGGCAGATTACGGTTATTCTGGACAATCTTCTTCCGGCAGGAGAAGAGGTTTTTGAGAAGACCCTGTCGCTTGCCGGGTCTCTTGCGCGTCATTTTCTTGATGCCGGATACTATGTCAGGGTGCTCTCCTGCAAGAAGGTCATACCCTTCGGTGCCGGTGATGAGCATTTTTTTAAAGTGCTCGATATCCTCGCGCTGATGCGGGAGGAGGATGCGCTGGATTGCCCCGTGTCTCATGAAAATGAAGGGTTTTCGATTCTGCTGCTGAAGTCAGCAAGATCTTCATTCAGGGAATATGTCTCTTCCGCTGATATGGTGCTGTATGCCGATTCTTTATAAATTTGTCACCGCGGTGCTTGCACTGACGGGCTGTGTCAGTCTGCTTCTGACTGGAGAGATCAACCCTCTGATGACCATAAGCGGCCTGTCGGTACTTCCGGGCTATTACCGGTTTTTGAAGGGAAGGCAGCATGCGCCGAAGTGGGCGATAGGCACTTTCTCCGTGTTGACGCTGGTCGTGTTTTTTGCCGATTCACTGGTGATATCCGGAGATGTTTTTCTGGCGGTGGCTCATCTTACAATAACGTTTCAGGCGATAAAGAGTTTTGACCTCAAGGAACCCTGGGACCACCTCCAGGTCTATTTTATGTCTCTCCTGCAGCTTATTATAGCTTCGGACCTGACCAGATCGCTGACATTCGGTTTTGTTTTCGTAATCTTTATGGCCCTTCTGGTAACTGCCATGGTGCTTTCACATTTTCTCAAGGAAGGAGCGCTGGGAAGGATCAGCATCAGGAAGCCGGTTGTCCTGATTTCGCTCCTGACGCTCTTCATAACTATAGTCATCTTTGTCCTTGTTCCCAGGACAACTCACAAATTCCTCGGAAAAAGTCATGCGAAAGGGATAAAGACAACCGGTTTTTCGGAAAAAGTGGATTTCGGTTCCTATGGAATTGTCAAACTCGATCCCACGGTCATTATGAGAGTGGAGATGGACAGAGATGTCCCCTCACTTTACTGGAGGGGGTTGGCGCTCGATTATTTTGACGGAAGTTCGTGGAGAAATACGAGGGAGGCAAAATACAGGATAGGAAGAAGCGAAGACGAATTCCGGGTCGACCGATGCGAACGGGGGAGGACCGTCGAACAGCGGATATACCTGGAACCGATTGATTCCGACATTATCTTCGGTCTTCCCAAAGTATGCACGCTTAGGGTAGAGGGATACTATCTCCTGTCCGATCACGGAAATGGCATGTATATGCGGGGTAAATCTTCAAGGAGGGTGAAGTACAGCATTTACAGTATGGCCGGTGAGAGCTATGGAGGGACGAGGGAGAACCGCTATCTGCAGTTGCCGCAGGGAACAGAAAGAATAAAGGCACTTGCGGAGAATATAACGGCCGGAACCGCCTCTGATGAACAGAGAGCGGTCATGATAGCGCAATATCTGAAAAATAATTACACGTATTCTCTTGAGATATCCGTGCCCCCTGTCCGGGTCAGCCCTGTCGAGGACTTTCTCTTCAATACAAAAAAGGGCTACTGTGAACACTATGCCACATCGATGGTGATGATGCTCAGAAGCCTGGGTATCCCTTCAAGGATCGTGAACGGATATTACGGCGGCGAAAAAAATGAGTATGGCGGCTATATAATTGTCAGGCAGAGCAACGCCCATTCCTGGGTAGAGGCACTGATAGGGGGAAGATGGGAAAGGTTTGATCCGACGCCTGAATCGTTGGTTCAACAACCTTCGGGTCTTGCTCTTTTTATTGATTCGCTGCAGCTCAACTGGGCGAGATATGTGGTCGGATTCAGTTCCGATGACCAGAGAGAGATCGTGAGAGGGCTGGCGATGCCCTTCAGGCTGAAACGTCTTCCCCCTTATGGGTTGCCTGATTTGAAGATGCTCGTATACGGCGCGGCGTCAATCGCGCTGCTCTGCCTTGTGATTTATCTGTCTTTTCTTATGGTGACCGTCAGGAAGTATGGTTTTGTGACAGACAAGTATCTCGCGTTCAGAAGGGTGATGAGGAAGAAGGGCATCAGTATGAAGCAGTCAATGACAGCAGGAGAGGTGAAAAAGTTGACCTTGCCCCTGGGCATATCAGGTGATATCGAAGAGTTTTTGAAGATCTATGAGGAGCACCGGTTTGGGCAGAGAGAACTGAGTCCGAAAGACAGGGAGAGATATACAAGACTGTTGAAGGAGATAAAGAAGAGACTGCAACAGCATTTTTGTACGAGGATGTCTGAATGACCCTGTCAGTCCACATTATGCGTATAATGTTGTATTTCAATGTCAGGAGAAGGCATCGGCGCTCATCCCCGCTTTGCTCCGGGGCATTTTCCTCCTGATATTCATAAAAAAAGTCTGCCGGAGTATCGGAAAATGAAACGGCTCTCAATGCCTTCTCCTGCCTCGTTGTTTGATTGCCGCCAGAAAAATTTGTGAATAATGAAGTTTAGCCGACGAAAATCGTTTAACGGGCCGCCCGGCCGGTCGCAGACCTGAAATTTCGGATGGTGAATTACTTCCGGCGAAGGGCAATAGCTGAAGAGGATCCTAACCACGAATGAGTGTATATTTATCGCCTTTTTACTTTCACTCCCCTGCGCATTAATGCTTCGATTTCTCAGTATCCCTGCATCGTGAAGTCCCCGAAAACAACCGGCCACGATGAGATAATCACGAAGAACAGGATGAGCAGGATACTCAAGACGAGCCATCTCTTTTCCGCGCGCATTATCGTATCTCTGAGGGAAACGATTCTCTTCAGCGGCTGAAAAAAACCGGGCAGCATGCCGAAAAATACTCCGCAGAAGAGGCTAATGTATACCGGATAACCGATGAAGCGGTAATGTCCCTGAAAGATATCAAAAGGGCAATGGTGAGTCGGCATTTCATAAATATAGAGAGAAATGAATGAAATTATCGAGGCGATTGAAACAAAGAAAAAGGCTATCGAGAGGGTGGATACCGTATAACGGAGAAAGGCGGCCGAACTTTTCAGGCAGGAGAGCGCGGCAGCGATAAATATGACGGAAGTGAAATAGAATAGTGCCATCATCGGTTTTATGCTGAGGGAGGAAAGGTCGCCTGCTATCCCGGAAGACGTGTCGCTGAAAAGGGAACCGCAGCAGGAGGTGATCACCTCGGGGTTTAATCCTAGGAAATAGCTCATCTGGAAAAAGAGGTCTAATCCTATCAGGACGCTGATGAAAACGAGCGCGGTATATTTCGGCCTGATGAGAGGAAAGTCTTCCGCTTTTTGGTCGAGGTTGTTGAGCATTATCCAGAGGGACGCAGTGAAGAAAACGGCTATTTTTAAATAGAGTGCATACCAGCCGACAGGATTCGCGTTCAGTGAACCCGTCGCGCACATCGCTCCCACAAACATTGCATGGATGTCGTCAACAGTGTATATGAAAAGGAGGGAGGAAATAATCTCGAATCCAAGCGCGTATTTTATGATGGAAGAGATCAGGTAGGTTTTTCTTTCGAGGATGAGCTGTTTTTCGGAACTGCTGTCGAAATCCCATCCCGCGATTATCCTGAGCCCCTGCCAGGAAGCGGCAAGCATCATGACAAAGACTATGCAGGAGCCGACAACCAGCGCAAGAATGCCGGGGTGGAGCATCATGTAAGTTTAATTTCCCGTATGTGCCCGTCTTTCATCTCCACAATCCGCTTTACGAAGTGGTGATCGTAAACAAAGGGGTCATGCGTCGCAATAACGATGGTCTTGCCTGAACTGTTCAGGGTTTCCAGTATGCGGAGCAGGTCCGAGGAGAGTTTGCTGTCAAGATGGGCCGTGGGCTCATCCGCGATGATGATGTCGGGTTCGTTGATCAGCGCCCGCGCGATAGCGACCCGCTGCTGCTCACCGCCCGAGAGTCTGTTCACCTTCATGTGCATCTTGTTGTTAATGTTGAGGTCCGAGAGTATTTTTTCCGCCCGGCTCTGCATATCAGGAAAAGAGGTTTCGACTGGATAAAGCGGCAGCAGGACATTCTCCAAAACGCTCACGTTGCGAATGAGGTTGAACTGCTGAAATATGAAACCGAAGGTTTTGCGGCGGATCAGGGTGAGAAAACGTTCGGGAAGCTTCGCGACATCCTTTCCGTCTACCATGATACGCCCCGAAGTCGGACGTCCCATGCACCCGAGCAGGCTGAGAAGGGTGGTCTTCCCCGAGCCGCTCGGCCCTTTCAGTACGACGACTTCGCCTTTCCCGATACTCAATGAAGCGTCGTCAAGCGCCTTTATCTCGTCGGGCTTACGGGGGTTGTATATCTTCGTGACGTTTTCGGTCCGGATCAGGCTGTCCATGGCAGGGTCAGTTCCTCATCACGTTTTCAGGGTCTGTTATGGCCGTCTTCCATGAGGGAATGATCGTGCTCGCCACATACGGGGTTACCGTCAGAAACGCCAGAACGAAGATCTGGTAAATATCTATATACGGGGTAAGACGGAAATCAGGAAAGAGAACCGACCAGCCCTTTATCACCGGCGTCAGTATCGGCGCATTCAGAAAGAAGACGTGGATGAATGCCGCAATAAGGCCGACAAGCAAAGAGGTAAGTGATATTACGATGCCCTCCCAGAATTTCAGTTCGAGAATATCAGCCGTGTCCCAGCCGATCGCCTTGAGTATGCCTATCTCATGCTTTTCCTCCGCGCTGATGCCGGTCGCCTTGTCCCATGCGAGGATGCAGAATGCTATCAGCGCGGAAGAGAAGATGGTCAGCATCATGCCGCTCCTCCAGTTAAAGACCGCGTCGTAGGTCCTGATGATCTCGCTCTTTGTTATCGGTCGGGTATCAGGATACAGCTTTTTTATCTTTCCGGCAATCGTCGCAATCTCATTCGGATTGTTTACACTGACGGTGATGTCGGTGGACCGGCCAGCGGGAAGTTCGAAAAAGTGCAGAAAGTCCTTTTCGCCCATCACAATGAGGTCGTTGGTGAGAATGTTGGATTCAGAGCGGAATACCCCTGCAATATGGAATACCACCGGCGTGTCTTTGCTGTTGAACAGGGTGATTGTATCGCCGGTTCCCGCTATCCGCGCGTGTCCCACTCCCGCTCCTACCGCGCATTCTCCTGAAACTGACGGCATTTTGCCTTCGAGCAGTGACAGGC
Organism: Nitrospirota bacterium; assembly: GCA_029858145.1. GTDB lineage: Bacteria > Nitrospirota > Thermodesulfovibrionia > Thermodesulfovibrionales > UBA6898 > JAOUFP01. The sequence goes on from JAOUFP010000125.1 coordinate 6,155, forward strand.
CGGGAATAGTATCATCAATCCCGATCAGCGTGTAGTTCGAATGCGTCAGTGAATCGTAGTAGTATCCCCAGTATCTCGGTTCTGCAGAGCCCACCCCCGGGATAGTGCTTATTTTTTCAGTATATTCAGACGGAATGAGATCGTGCCGCCCCGCGGATATTTTCTGGACAATCAGTTCCGGAGCATCGTGCAGAAGGTAAGTTGCCTCGGTCTTGAGAGAATGGGTGAGAAACAGGATGGAGGCGAGGATTCCTATCGTCAGGGCATAGACCGCTACGATCGAGAGGTTTCTGTATTTTCTCCGGAAAAGGGAAGATAACGCATATTCGAGTATTTTCAGATGTCTCACAGCGCCTGCCCCTGAAACCTTCCCGCCTGTTTCTTTGTCGATGAGATAATGTTTTCAGGCGCGATGATCGAGCCGGCAGGGAAATGTTCAGGCGAAGAGGGGAAGTCCTGAAAGGGGGTGAAGATGTCTGCCTGAGAAGGATGTCTTGTGTAGCGTGCCTCTGTCCACAGGGAGAGGTCGGTAAGTTTTAAATATCTCACCAGTTCTTTTTTGGAAGGCATCTCGTTTTTGCTGCGAGCAGTGACGGTCGCATGCCCGTACAAAAAAAGTATTGACAGAACAATGATTTCGAGCAAGGAGAAACTTAAAAATATTTTATGTTTAACCATAAGCGCCGTAACCGACAGTGAATTTGAGCAAATGCTCAAAAAAAACTTCGATTATTTTACCCTAATCCATATGAAAACATCAAAGCGATGAGATTTTCACGCACAATAGATGTCACGAAAATAGTGTGAGACTGCTGCTCGTGGCTTGAAAGTCTGCTCATGAGGGATAATATCTGTTTTTTTTGTCATAATGGGTTATGCATGTCATGATGATAGGCGATGAAAGCGGAAGGAAAGGGACTGCCTGTGTTTTTATGGAGAGGCAGCCTGGTAAGGATATTCTTGAAGATGTTTATTCCCGGAACGCGGATGCGTATGAGGCAAGACAGATGAAGCGCTGCGGGAAGCCGTGAAACTCAGGATACTGCTGATCAACCCGTGGGTCTACGATTTTGCCGCCGCGGACGTATGGGCGCGGCCTCTAGGGATTTTGCGCGTTGCGGAGTGTCTCAGTCTTTACGATGTCGACTTCGCGTTCATAGACTGCATGGAAAGCGTGAAGGCGAAAAGATACGGGAAGGGAAAATACCGGCGGGAGATGGTGGAAAAGCCCGATTGCCTTAAAGCGGTTCCGAGAAGATTCTGCAGATATGGCATCAGCCTTGAGAATTTTAACGGCGCGCTCGCCAAATCCCTTCCCGTTGACGCGGTTCTCATAACCTCCATCATGCCGTGGTGGTATCCCGGTATTCAGAAGGCAATAGAATGTATCCGGGATGTTTCGAAAAATACTCCCATAATTCTTGGCGGCATCTATGCCACCCTTTGGCACAGCCACGCCGTTGAAA
>JAOUFP010000403.1 GCA_029858145.1 Nitrospirota bacterium
GCCGTATATCATTGCTATGCAGTTCTGGCGGATTCCATTTTGGCAACTCTCTGCTTTAGCTGTGTGATGACAGACGCATCAATCAAATCCTTCATTTCCCTTACTGCCCTCTCAATTCCAACCAGAACAGCCCTTGAGATTATACTGTGCCCTATGTAAAGCCCCCTTATCCCCTCTATCCCGGCGATTCTTGAGATATTATAATAATTAAGCCCATGTCCGGCATTCACAACGAGACCGACCTGTCCGGCCTTCAAAACAGCATTCTCAATCCGCAAAAATTCTTTCTCGGCCCCGCTGCCCGTTTCATTCGCGTACGCGCCGGTATGAAGTTCGATCATGTCAGCATTAATTTCCCTGGATATTTCTATATCCTGCTCCAGCGGGTTAATAAAAAGGCTCACCTTTATCCCGCTCCCCCTTAAACGCTTTATGGCCTCCTTCACGGCCTTTTTATTTGACCTTATCTCCAGTCCCCCTTCTGTGGTGAGCTCCTTTCTCTTCTCGGGAACAATTGTTACGAGGTCCGGCCTTTTGTCTTTTGCTATGCGTATCATTTCGGCAGTTGCGGCCATTTCGAGGTTAAGTTCGATGGGAACACTATTTTTCAATACGTCCAGATCCCTGTCATTGATGTGCCTTCTGTCTTCTCTCAGATGAATAGTTATGCCGTCAGCCCCGCCGAGAATAGCCAGGGCAGCCGCCATTGCCGGATCAGGTTCTGTCCCGAGTCGTGCCTGCCGTAAAGTCGCAACATGGTCTACATTAACTCCCAGTATCATGAATTCTCCATATGAACCGTTATTTTATGGTATTACCGTAACATCTATTACTGACGTCGCTATGACAAAAGCTTTTATGTTATTGGAGTCTTCATCTGCAGGCAACAGGAAAAAACCTTTTTGGGCATTTTCGTGCCTGGAGAGAAAAAATCCCTTTTCCCAGGGAAGAAGGCCTTCAAGAAAACCCACCAAATCCTCCCTGTCTTTAAATTTAACAAATATCCTGTTGCCTTTTGGTTTCGTTGCTGCGTAGGATTTTTTTTCTCTGTGCCTGCTGTCGCCATCAAAGGACTTTACAAAGAAGACCGCTTTCAGTCTATGAATATTCACAGACAAGACTTCTTCAGTTTCAGCATCTTTCACAGTGACTACATCTGAATCCGGGGCAAACTCCCTGATATATCCCTTGAGAAGTTTACCATCATTAAATCTCAAAACTGCCTTGTCGTTTTCATGCATAAAAATACTGCCCTCTTTGTTTTATTTGGGAAATACCTCAATTTTTGATGCCTTCTTTTTCTGCGCTATCCAGTGAGCCACCGCCGCCTGCCTTTTTTGCGACACCAACGCCTTTCTGATGTCGTCTTTTACTTCCTCGTATTTCGCGATGCTTTCCCGTTGTCTTTCCTTCACCTTTATCAGATAATACCCCTTTTGGCCTTTGTAAGGACCGCCGTAAGCGCCATCTTCAATATTGTTGATTGCGTTTGCCAATAAAGGAGAAAAGAAGTCGGGCGACACCCATCCATACTCCATCACCGCGGTCTTTCTTTCATTTGAAATCTTTTTTGCCATATCATCGAATTCTATTTTGTTTTTCTTCATATTATCCGCGACCGCCCGGGCCGCGTCTTCCGTATCAAATTCTATCATGCTCATAAAAACCCGAGACGGTTTGATGAAAGTTTTCCGGCTGTTCCCGTAAAAATCCCTGATTTCCTCTTCGCTCACAGCATCTTCTCCGACAAGGCTTTCGATAAATGCCTTCATTGTCATCTTTTCTCTGGTTCTGTCTTTGAAGGCATCAAGTGACAACTTCTTTTCCCTTAGTGCTTTATTGAATTGTTTATCCCCGACACTTTTCCTTATCGCATCGATCTCTTTGGTTACCTCTTCAGCAGACACCCTTATCCCCCGGGCAGCAGCCTCCTTTAATATAAGCTTTTCGCCTATCAACTCCTGTAAAACCGCCTTCTTCAGTTTTGCCTTATCAATGGAGATATTCTGCTGGGCAAGTTCCTGCACTTTTTCCCTGAAATGAAGATCAAGAACAGCCTTGTCAATTTTCTCCCCGTTTACTTCGGCAACCGGTCTGGAACAGCCTGCGCTGCAAGAAATGCATATGACTACTGCGATAAAATAGAGAATCCTGAAATTCATTCCCCCCCCGGTCAACATATTCGCGGCAGTTGCTCACCCGTAAGCATATCAATAATTCTGCTGCCCCCGATTGCTGTCTTCAAAAGAACCGTCTGTCTTGGAGCTTCAGCTACCTCTCCAATGATCGTTGCATCAACTCCTGTCTCCGTGGCCCTCATTTTCTCTAAGAGCATTTCAGCAGCGTTCCGGTCTACAACGGCAACCAATATCCCCTCATTGGCGACATACAGGGGATCGAGGCCGAGAAGTTCGCATGCACCTCTGACACCGGGCAATACCTTGACGGCCTCTTCGTCTACTATCATACAATACCCGGATTCATTTGCGAACTCTTTCAAGGCGGTAGCCAGCCCTCCCCGGGTCGGATCTCTCATTACGCGAATCTTTTTTGTTTCCTGAAGCATCCGTTCAACAAGGCTGTTTAACGGCCGGACATCGCTTATGATTTGGGGCTCAAAACTGATTCCGCTTCGCTGCGCCATAACCGATATGCCATGGTTCCCTATTGTTCCGCTTGCGATAATTTTGTCGCCCGGCCGTATATTTCGCGGTGAAATATCAATTCCCTCTTCAATGATCCCGACACCCGCGGTGTTGATAAATATGCCGTCTCCCTTTCCTCTCTCCACGACTTTGGTGTCACCCGCTATAATTTGCACTCCTATTTCCCTTGAAATCGCCTGCATGGAATCCACTATTTTCTTCAGATGCTCAAAAGGAAACCCCTCTTCGATGATAAATCCCGACGTGAGGTA
>JAOUFP010000266.1 GCA_029858145.1 Nitrospirota bacterium
AGGCCTGGCACCGGCCATAGAGAGATCATTTACTGTGCCGCAGACTGCAAGCATCCCGATATCTCCTCCCGGGAAGAAATATGGTGAGATGACATAAGAATCTGTTGTAAGCGCTATTTTCCCCTTCGGCAGGCTGTCTATCACGGCAGAGTCATGCAGGGTCTTCAGGTCAAAGGCAGGCGCAAAATAATCTCTTATCAGTTGATGCATCATGCGCCCGCCGCTGCCGTGACTTAATTGAACAAGAGGCATATCATTCATCATGTTCTAGCCCTGCCTGATTGCGCCATATTTATAGTATGCCGCGCAGCTCCCCTCGGAACTGACCATGCATGCTCCGACAGGCATTTCGGGAGTGCACCCCTTTCCGAAAAGGGCACACTCAGGCGGAATCTTAATGCCTTTCAAAATCTCACCGCATGAACATGCTTTTGGTTCTCTGCCTTCGGGTATGTCAGGATTAACGGCGGATCTGATATCCCTGTGCCTGTATCGCTCTCTCAATTGCAGTCCGCTTTCGGGAATTATTCCAATCCCCCTCCAGTCAGCATCGGAGGGATCGAAATACTCGTTCATCACCGAAACAGCCCTTGGATTGCCTTCATCCTTTACCACTTTTATATACTGGTTCTCTACCAATGCCCTTCCGTTTGCAATCTGCTCCAGAAGCATCATGATGCCTGTCAGAATATCAGGGGCGTCAAAGCCTGTGATAACCGACGGCTTGTGGTAATCCGCCGCAATAAAATCATAAGGAGCTTTCCCGATTATAGTACTTACGTGACCCGGCAGAATAAAACCGTCTACCCTGACGTCCCCTGAATCCAGTAAGGCCTTCAAGGCGGGAGGGACGGTTTTATGAACGGGATAAATATAGAAATTATCTATGGCGGTCTTTTCAGCCTCCGATACCGTACCTGCCACTAACGGCGATGTTGTCTCAAACCCTGTCGCAAAGAAAACAACCTTTTTTTCACGATTTCCTTTCGCTATTTTTAGCGCGTCGAGAGGAGAATACACAATTCTTATGTCGCTCCCTTCTGACTTTGCAGTGGATAAAGATTTCCTGTCGCCGGGCACCCTCATCATATCTCCAAAGGTGGTAATTATGACATCCTTTTCCTTCGATATCGCGATAATAGTGTCAACATCTTTGATCGAAGTGACGCAGACCGGACATCCCGGCCCGCTGAGGAGTTTTACTCCCTCAGGTAATAAGTCCCTTACGCCATGCCTGAATATCGCAACCGTATGTGTGCCGCACACTTCCATCAGCCGTACAGGCCCGCTGATTGCATTCTTCAATTCTCTGATTTTATTTACTGTCTTATTGATCATAGCGCTCCTGTCTTCAACCTTTCACGTACAATATATGCCTGTCCGAGCGATATACCCGCATCATTGCAGGGGACCATTTCATTTACGTATACACTTAACCCTTCAGCCTTTAAGTTCTCCATTACTTTGCCGAGCAGATAAAGGTTCTGAAAAACTCCCCCGCTGAGGATAATTTTCCGTATATTATTAATTAAAGCGAGTTTAAGAGCAACATGAATTATCGATGCAGCAACAGAGTTATGAAATTTCGTTGAAATAACTCGCGTCTCTACGCCTTTTCCCATGTCTTCGATAATTTTAAGGATGACATGTGAGAAATCGATTTCAACAGGTTCCCTGAAGCTGATATCCGCCGGATAATATTCAGAGATGCCCTCTGTTATCATGGATTCGAGTGCGATGGCAGCCTCTCCTTCGAATGTGTTCTTATCGCAAATACCAAGCAAAGCCGCTGCCGCGTCGAAGAGTCTGCCTGCGCTGGAAGTGAGCGGCGAAAACTTCCTGTCAGGTCCGATTTTTAATATCTTTTCGATAACGTCACTGCCATATTTTTGGAGGAAGTTTGTGGGACCGATAAAATCCATTAATTGATCACCGGCAGCCTCGTTTAAATAACTTATGGCCATCCTCCATGGCTCTCTGGCCGCCATCTCTCCGCCCGGCATTGAAGTGTACCTGATGTGTCCTGCCCTCTTATACCCGTAAATATCAGCCAGCAGGAATTCGCCTCCCCATAAAGAGCCGTCTTCTCCGTAGCCATTCCCGTCAAAGGCAACGCCGATGACTCTCTCCCTGATGCCGTTTTCAGCCATTACCGATGCAATGTGCGCGTAGTGGTGCTGAACGCCAAGAGTCTTCATTGTCCTGCCGTTCATCCGGGACCCCTTATTTAAAGCCCATTGGGTGGACATATAGTGGGGATGGAGATCGTACGCCACAGCTTCAGGATGCGCATGGTAGACGGATTTTAGATTCTCCAAAGTCTCTTCGTAGAATCTCAGCGTTTCATAATTCTCCATATCGCCTATATGCTGACTCGGTATCGCGTAAGCACCCTTTGTTATCGTAAACGTGTTCTTCAGGTCTGCGCCGCAGCCCAGGACATCCGGGCCGTCATCGAGTAACGGAACAGGTTCCGGTACATATCCGCGTGACCGCCTGATAAAAAATGTCCGGGAATCAGGAGCGCAGTTCATCAGGAGCGGATGTTGACTGCCGGATCCAGAAACTTGCTTTCTCATTTTAAGCACCGAGTCATCTGTCTTCATGAAGATATCCCGGTTATGCACAAGAAAGGCATCGGCAATTCCGGACAACTTTACGAGCGCTTCTTCATTGTCATGGATGATAGGTTCTTCGCTGATGTTCCCGCTCGTCATGACAAGCACGGATAACCCTGTATCATAAGGGTATGTATCATCGGAATCCGGATAATCGAACAGGAGATAATGAAGCGGGGTATAGGGAAGCATAAAGCCCGTATACCTGTTATTCGGAGCAATTCCCTCCGGCAGGGAATGGTCGTCACGCTTCTGCAGCAGGACAACCGGTCTCTTGTGGGAAAGCAGCTTTTTCTCCTCATCTTCGGATACAAAACAGTATTTTCGTATCGTACTGACATCAGGAGCCATTAAGGCAAAAGGCTTGTTGTTTCTGCGCTTCCTTTCCCTCAGGCTCTCAACTGCTTCACTGTTTGCTGCGTCGCAGGCAATGTGAAACCCGCCCAGGCCCTTTATCGCGACTATTTTCCCCTGTCTGAGCAAATCCCTTGTCTTTTCGAGCGGCCTATCTGTCTCCGCAATTTTCATTATTGTCCCGGGAACTATGAGTTCTAATCCGGGGCCGCACGAAGGACAGGCATTTGGCTGTGCATGGAATCTCCTGTTTTCAGGGTCATGATACTCATTCAGGCACTCTTCACACATATGAAAGGCCTTCATCGTCGTATTCACCCTGTCATAGGGCACTTTTCTTGTTATTGAGTACCTTGGTCCGCAGTTGGTACAGTTTATGAAAGGATAGCGAAAACGTCTGTCCTGCCTGTCCAGAAGCTCCATCAGACAGTCACTGCATACTGATATATCAGGCGAGAGAAGTGTAAATCTTCCGGTGCCGGCACTTTCCCGTATTGAAAAATCACCGAACCCGGAGTATTTCGCGGGCGAAATATCTATACTCATGATCTGCGCCAAAGGCGGGGCTTCACCCCGGATCCTTTCAATAAACGTATCGAGGTTTTCACCTTCAACATTCAGCATGACGCCGTCCGTTGTATTGGTAATAAACCCTTTTACGGAAAGCCTGTTGGCAAGATTATAAACAAACGGTCTAAACCCTACCCCCTGAACAATGCCCCTGATTGATATGCCTAAACATTCCATTTATTCTTTCCTGATTATTTGAATATTATACCGAAAGATTCAATGAACTGTCCTTCTGAAACCCTCAGTCCGGCAAAACGGAATCAACCGGCGGTCAAAAGAAAGGCGTAAACCGGTAGGCGCTTATTCCTTTTGCGCTTTTTTCTTCTTCAGGTAAATTCCGTCCTGCTGAATTGCTATGATTTCATCTTTATACAATCCGCCAATCGCCTTTTTGAAAACTTTTTTGCTCATCTGCAGTCTTTCTTTTATCAGGTCAGGAGAGCTGCTATCCGATAACGGCAAAAAGCCGTTACTTTTCTTTAGTCTTTCGAGGATTGCGGCTTTGGCATCATCAATATCCAGCAAGCCTCCCTTCCTGAGCGTTACATCGATCTTGTTGTCTTCTCTTATTTTTTTAATAAATCCCTTCAGTTCATCACCGACCGACAACTTCCGGTATATTTCGTCCTTGTACAGTAACCCCTCGAACCGGCCATCAATAATGACCTTTATGCCGATGCCGGTGATGCCATCAACGAGCAGGGAAACCTCGTCTCCTTCCCGGAATGGAATTTCTTCTTTTTTCAAACTATTCTTTTTCATTTAGTTGATGGTAAATGAGAATAACATCTTCAGAATAATATCCGGTCAGCGTTGCATGTCCGATTGTACTCTTTTTGTACTGCTTCTGATCCAGTCTATCCATGCCGGGATCCCTTCCCCTGTTTTGCAGGAAACTTCAAATATCTTCAAATCAGGGTTCAGGGACAAAGAATCCCTCCTGATCTTATCGATATCAACATCCAGATACGGCGCAAGATCCATCTTATTCAAGAGCAGCGCAGACGATTCCTGGAACATAAGAGGATATTTAAGCGGCTTGTCATGTCCCTCTGCGATGCTCAGAAGCATTACCTTGATGTCTTCTCCAACCTTGAATTCAGCCGGGCAGACCAGATTGCCTACATTTTCTATGAAAAGCAGGTCGAGT
>JAOUFP010000126.1 GCA_029858145.1 Nitrospirota bacterium
GGAGAGCGGTCATTTCTCTTTTGAGTTCCGATTTGCTTTTGTAGTCCATTTTTCCTCGATCATCCTTATTTTTCTATTAAATACAAGCCCTTTAATATGAGCAGCAGCCATGGCATCGCATGAAAAAACAGGTCAAACCAGTCAATCAGCCGTACGATTTCGCCCTTTGAGAGCATTTGCAACTTCTCCCATATATGAGGTGGCGAAAACGGAGCGAGCCCGAGTGTAAGGCAGGCGATGAGCAGGACAGACCAGGGCAATTTTGAAAGATATGCTCTCATGTGTCTTCGTGATATCAATTTTCACCCTTTTCAGAATGTCTGCCTGACTCTCTGCATCAAAACTCTTCCTGTTGACATGTTTTTATATTTCAAAATCAAACCCATTGCCTTTGCGGCAGTCTCGCCGGTAATGACACTGCACAGGTCATCCTCTTTGTCATCAAGGGGCCGCTCTTTGCCAGTTAAGACCGCACAGAAACCGCTTCCGTATGTCTGTTCGAACCAGCCAAAAAGCTCCCCTGTTGCTGCCAAAAGTCGTGAGCAGCCGGCACCTGGCTCAGTCCTGCCAAAGGCCAGTCCCAAAGCCATCACGCCGCCGGTTAAGGCACCGCAGATGCTGCCGCATTTCCCGATGCCGCCAGTGAATCCCGATGCCAGTCTCACAATTTCAGCTGGAAGGGGGTTCCCGAGAACAGCGTTGATTGCATAGAGGATCGCTTCGGAACAGGCATATTTATCTTTTGCAAAGAGTCCGAGAGCGCGAACCTTCGCTTCTTTTACTTTCTCCTTATTCTCCATGACCCACTCGCGAAATGATATGAGATTATATCATATACGATGCAGGAGTTTTCTGATTTGGAAAAGAAATGCTTGAAGCGGACATCCGGATTTATCATAATACACCCTGATGAAAATGAAACTTTACTGCAGATCCTTTTTCTTTCTTTTCGGAACTTTTCTGCATGAGCTGAGCCATTTTGCGGCCGCCCTGCTGGTCGGCAGGCCAGAGGGGTTTTCGCTAGTGCCAAAAATTGAAGGGAAAACTTTTGTTTTCGGGAAAGTAAAGGCAAGGGTCAGGTATAAGGTGTTGAGTGTTTTCATCGCGGCGGCTCCGATCGTATGGTGGGTTTTTCTCTTTTTTATGGGCAAGCATTTTCTGTTCCTTTATCACGCAACTGACATGCAGGGGCTCAACTTCAAAATACTTCTTCCCAAACTGGAAAACTGCTGTTTCCGGGGCATCTTTTTTTTGTGGGTTTCTTTTCAGTTGCTCTGGGCAGGAAGGATGTCGATACAGGATATCAGGACATGCCTCAGCGGCATTCTTTCTCCTTCAGGTCTGATGCTGATCCTGCCGGCGGTACTTCTATGGCAATTCATCAGGCAGTTCAGCTGAAAACACGTTTTATTTATGGCATTTCAGACATTCGAATTTCGGAGGATGTGAAGGCTTCTGCGGAAAGTTTTTCCCGGGGCCATGGCATGCAAAACAGACTGCGGTGTCAGTCATCGTCGCATGCACTTCATCCCGCGGCAGCGGCGGATATTTTTCTGCTGAAAGGGAAAAGAGAAGCCCAAGGACTGCAAGTGAAAAAATGACAAATCCAAGCGTGTTTTTCATCCCCCAATTGTATCATGGTGCGGGCCGGCGAATAAAACATTTCTTGACCGAAACTCCGTCGGCATGGCCTAAAGGGGAGAAGGCGGAAAGCAGAAAATGCCTTCTGCGATTTTTCTCGCCGCCGGGGTTTTCCCGTTGCGCATTTTCTGCATTCCCTGTGGCTGTCCTTCGGGTTTCGTTTGTTCTGCCCGGTCCGCCGTAAACTGCGACTGAGGCGCGGCAGTTTCTCAGCTGAGATGTTTGTTGACGAGTTTCGTCATTTCAAACATGGAAACCTTGTTCTTTCCGCCGAAAACCTTCTGCAAGTGTTCGTCGGCATTGATTTCCCTTTTGTTCTTGGCGTCCTGAAGCTTGTTCTTCTTGATGTAATCCCATATTTTCCTGGTCACCTCAGTCCTCGGCATAGGCTTGCTTCCGACCACTTTCGCGAGGTCCTCGCTTATCTGCATAGGCTTCATAAATACCGGATTTGGAGCTCTCTTGACCTTTGTTGCGACCGTTTTCTTTAAGGCCTTAACTTTTGTGGCAACTTTTTTTGCGACCTTTTTCTCGGCAGTCTTTGCCTTTGCGCCGACCTTCCCGGCTGCCTTCTGTTCAGCAGCCTTTGTTTTTTTAACTACCTTTTTCCCTGCAACTTTTGCTGAGGTCTTTTTTGCAACCGCCTTTTTGGCCATCTGTCCCCTCCTTGGTTTCGTAAGCACCCTTATGATGCTGTAAATATGCGGTGAATCTGAAAAATCCTATCAAAGACCGAGAACGTTGTCAATAAGCTTTCATCCGCAAAATGAAAAAAAGTGCTCTCCCCGATCTCATTCATATTTTGCATGAATAATGCATGTGAGGCGGTACAATATATATAATGCAGAGGAGGAATCGCGTGGTCGAATTAGGAAGGCTGGAGAAACCCCTTCTCGATGACTTTGCCGGAAAGAGAAAGATCTATGCAGTCAGCAGCGTTTATCTGCCTGAAAATCCGGATGACGAGTATAAAACCCTCTTCCACAAGTATTGGGATGAGGTAATTGCTCAGATAGAAAAAATCGAGGCGGCAGGGAAGATAAGGAAGATATTCTGTGAACATATTGTTTCCGCTGAAGAGGACTCGCTCGATGCCTTTGCCCGGGTGAATGAACGCGCCGCGCAGCTCATAAGAAAGAAGATGGAGGAAGGAGTGGCTCTTCTGCCTCTCGAAACAGAGGAGATTTACGGGCCCTTGCTCGACTGGAGGAATTGTCTCCAGGTCGTCGGGACCAGGAAGGTGTTCGAACAGGTCTTCGATTTTTATACGGAGCTTTTAACCCTGCGGTTTCAAAATATCATTGACGTGCTTGAGAAAAACCTTGCCGACAACGAAGCGGGTCTTCTTATCCTCGGGGAAGAGGACAGATTGAGACTCCGGTTTCCGGACGATATCGAGGTCTTTTTCGTGAGGCCGCCGTCCTATGACGACATTGTGAAATGGACCAGGGGAGAAATGCGGGCCCGGAAAGACAAAGAGGAGGACGGGTGATAGACTTCGGCGTGGTAGTCCACGGCGGCGCGGGGACGCCCGAAGAATACGCTGACGGATGCAGGACCGCCTGCGAAGCGGCGTTTCGTATGCTCGAAAACGGAACGGACTCCCTGGATGCGGCGGTGGAGGCTGCCCGCCTTCTTGAAGATGATGAGAGATTTAACGCCGGAAGCGGCTCTGCGCTCAGGATTGACGGAAAGACCGTCGAGATGGATGCTGCGGTGATGGATTCCGGCGGACATATCGGGATCGTCATCAACATAAGGAACCAGAAGAACCCGGTCCTTGTCGCACGCGCCGTGATCGATACGCCACACATTGCCCTTGCGGGGAGAGGGGCCGAGGAGTTTGCCGCAAGGGCAGGATTTGGGCCGTATCGCCATGTTTCTGAACAGAGCCTGAAGAGATATGAAAAGATGATGGGGCTTGTCAGGGAAGGAAAGGCGGCTCAGGTCAATCCTCTCTGGAAAGAGGTCGACAGCGCATTCGTGAGGAGATTCTCCTGCGATACTGTCGGGGTCGTAACCCTGGACAGAAGAGGCGTTTTTGCGGTCGCGACATCAACCGGAGGCGCCATGCCGATGCTGGTCGGCCGGGTTGGCGATACGCCGATGCCCGGCTGCGGTTTTTACGCGGGGGCTTCGGGTGCCGTTGCAGCGACCGGCATCGGGGAAGAGATCGTCAGGCACATGCTCTCCAGAACGGTGTATGACCGGATCCATCAGGGGATGGATCTGCAAAGGGCCTGCGAAGAAAATATCTCGCTCTTCCCCCGCGATATCACGGCAGGAATCATTGGGATATCGAGGAACGGCTACGGCATCTTTGCGAACGCGACTATGGCGCACTTTGCCATGGTAAGCGGATCTGACTGGCGGGGCGGGATGCTGCCTGGCCACGAAGAATAAGCAGCCATCGATTTCTTTCTGTGATATCATGGGGCTATATCTGCTGCATGAAGAAAGGATGATGCGATGAGAAACTTGCTGAGGAGTGTGTCGCTGGTTTTTTCAGCGGGCTGTTTTGGGGGACTCGCCAACAGTCTGACACTCTGGCTGTTGGGAGTGTCGGGAGTAACAGAAGCCTTTCAGGTAAAGCTCGCGCCTGTCCTTACCGCGCCCTGGCTTTATCCGCGGATCGTTTGGGGAGGGATGTGGGGTTTTTTATTTCTTCTGCCGGTCCTTAAAAAAACCACTCTTTTGCGCGGACTCCTCTTCAGTCTCTGCCCGACAGTTGTCCAGCTCTTCGTCATATTTCCCCTGAAGGCGAAGAAGGGTATTATGGGATTTGAACTGGGCAATCTGACTCCTGCCTTTGTTGTTGTCCTGAACGCAGTATGGGGGGTCTTCGCGGCGTACTGGCTGAAATATTCCGGCGAGCACAGATGAGATGTCCGGGTGTCCTGCGGGGGAATGTATCTTTCCCCCGGCTAAGATAGAGAGTGGTCCCGGGCAGCCGCTGGAAAGGAAACTCTTGTAATTATATCTTCCTTCCTGTTATCTTTCATTAATGTGTACAAAAAAAGATTTCCATTGCCCGTAATGCCCGTCTAAGCCCGGCATGTGAACTACCCGAAGGAGACTACAGCGAATGAAGAAAAAATTTGTCCTTGATACGAATGTGCTTTTGCATAACTCAAACTGCATCTTTGACTTCGAAGACAATGACCTTGTCCTGCCGATTGAAGTAATCGATGAGCTGGACCACTTCAAAAGGGAAGCGGATGAAAGAGGCAGGAATACCCGGCAGATCATCAGAACGCTGGATGAACTCCGCACAAAAGGCAGATTGGGAGACGGCGTCCCGCTTGGCAACGGCGGGATGCTCCAGGTGCTTGTTCAGGATACCTCCAGTGAGCCGATTGAGGGGCTCGCCGCCGATGTTATGGACAACCGTATCCTCAGGGCGGCCTATTTCCTCTCCAGACAGTCCAGCAAAAAAGGCGGCTTGAAGGATGACTTCAAGGTAATTTTTGTATCAAAGGACATAAACGCGAGAATCAAGGCTGACGCAGTCGGTCTGGATGTGATGGATTATGAGAAGCAGAAGGTGAACTTTGATGAGATCTTTACAGGCTGGCGGGCAGTTCCTGTTTCAGCGGATATGATAAATGAGTTCTATGCCAGGGAAATGCTCGATATTGCGGGGCTGCAGCTCTATCCGAACGAGTTTGTTGTCCTTGAGGATGAGGCGAATGCCAAACATACTGCGCTCGGCAAGTATCTGCCTGAGAAAGGCAAGGTGGTTCCCCTTTTCCATCAGAAGTCTCAGCCAAGAGGGATCAGGGCGCGCAACATGGAGCAGCAGTTCGCCCTTGAACTCCTGCTTTGCGACGATATCAAGCTTGTTACCCTGATGGGTTCAGCCGGAACCGGGAAGACCCTCCTTGCCCTCGCGGCCGGCATCGCAAAGGTTGTGGATGAGCGTTTCTATACCAAGCTGCTTGTTTCGCGGCCGATCATCCCATTTGGCAGGGATATCGGTTTTCTGCCCGGTGACAAGGAGGACAAGATGCGGAACTGGATGCAGCCGATCTATGACAACCTGCGTCTGCTCGTCAGCTCAACTTCCAACGGGGAGGATGTCGAGGGCAAGGTCGATCGTCTTATGCAGTCGAGGGGCGGCAGGACAATCGAGGTCGAGGCCCTCACCTATATCAGGGGGAGGTCCATACCCAGACAGTACATGATCGTCGACGAGGCCCAGAACCTTACGCCCCACGAGGTCAAGACGATCATCAGCAGGGCAGGAGAGGATACAAAGATCATACTCACCGGAGACCCTTACCAGATCGACAGTCCCTATCTCGACGCCAGCAGTAACGGCTTGAGCTATGTGGTTGAGCGGATGAAGGGGCAGAAGCTCTTCGGACATGTCACGATGACGAAGAGCGAAAGAAGCGATCTCGCCTCTCTGGCGGCGAGTGTCCTGTAGGAGACTTTTGGAGCGATGTCATTTTCTTTGAGCAGGAGGGCGCTGCGGCCGGGAAAAGCTGATGCCGGAGGGCCTGAGGAGTTTTGCAAGGAGTGAGATCGCTATGTCCAGATGATCTTCCGGGCTGAGCAGGGGCCCCAGCACCTGGATCTGACCAGCGCGGGTTAACAAACGATCGTCATAGGGAGCTTCGGGGCACCGTCTCCGCAACTCCCCGATGAGATGCGAAAAGTTCGCCTGTCTGGTCGGCTGCAGAGCGGCACCGAGCGAATCGTAGGAAAGCCCGCCTTCCCGAAAGAGGAGCGCAGGATGCTCTCCTGCATAGACAATCAGGAATCCTTCTCTTGTTTGAGTCGAGCTCTCAAGGATTTTTCCCGTGGTTTTGGTCATTTTCATGCCGCTGGTAAGGAGCGCCATCCCGGGGTCGAACTTTTTTTCTTTTATGGTCTCTTTGCCTGTGACCTGAGCGATTGAGGTCCCGCGGATGAAGAGGTCGATGCCGCCATAATCGACCGCAAGGCTCTCGCCTGCCCCTGTTCCTGCGATTAATCCGTCCTCGCCAAACCTGAACTTCCGGACAACGAACCTCGCTGACCCCGACTCGATTTCACCCGCTTTCAACAGGATGGCAGCGAAGCCGCTTGCCCCGAGTTTCGCCATCAGTTCCTCCGCCGGTCCGATAGCAGCAGAAACTCCGACAATGACAGGACCACTGCCGGGGACTCTCAGGCGAGAGAGCGCCTCATAGGCTGTGCACTTAAGTGCAGCAGACAGAGCGCCTGCGAGAGCCTCCTTTTTATCCTGCAGGCTATGGATCGCGACGATATGCATTGACTGCCTTACTCCGGTTTAGCTTTCTTTGTGGAAATTCCCAGTGGTTTATAAAGCGGGCACCAGCCGATTCCACTCGTCCCGAGAAAGGCAACGGCAAAGATGCCGAGGAGCACAGCGAGCGTGCCGGATACTGCACCGCTCAATAAAAGCATAACGATAACGACCGCGATGATTGTCCTGAGCAGGCGGTCGATTGTTCCCATGTTCCTAGTCATAGTCGGTACCCTCCTTTGCCTTATTCTATCACCTGAAACCGTTTCCGGTAAGACCTGAGGGGAAATAGTCCGCTGCGATGCTTTTAAGGGGAGTGTCTACGGGAACTCGGGCAGAGGGCTTGTCAGCCTCCAGAAGCCTTTCCCGTCCTTTTCCTGATAGACCCATTTCTGTATATCGGCGAGCGTTCTTACCTTTGAAGAGGAGAGGGTGTAGTACTCGATTTCTACCTTTACTTCGGCTTCTTTTTTCGTTTCGTCATAATTTACGTCAATGATCCGGTAATCGACCACCGCCACCTTGCTTGCCTTCCTCGACCACTCGTTGTATTCTCCGGAGATTGAGTCCGCGAGAAAGTGGCTTGCGGTTTCGAGTTGACGCCAGCGCACCGACTCGTTATAGTTCTTGAGACTTCTTTCGAAGTCCGCCCTGACAGTTTTCTGCGCATTGCAGGAAACAAGTGCGATCATTGCAAGCAATGAA
>JAOUFP010000127.1 GCA_029858145.1 Nitrospirota bacterium
CCGCTGAAAACAAAATTATTGGACCTTCTGTAGCCGGATGCGACTCAAAGGGAAGATGCGTCTTTGCGTTCAGGCAGGTCCTCAATTTCGGCGAGTTGCGTCTGAATTATACCACGACAAAAATATCTGCCAAACGCTATTTCCTGCCTTACCGGGAAGACCTTGCCACGTTCCGCATAGAGGGAAAGGACTGGCAGAAAGATATCGACTACAACATCGACAGCCCCTATATATTCTTCGGCCTGCATGCCTGTGATATCAACGCATTAAACAAACTCGACAAGGTTCTCCTCGGCACCGACTATCCGATGCCCTATTATGCAGCGAAGAGAAAAAACCTGTTCATCATAGGTCTTGACTGCGTGCCGCAGCCGTATTGTTTCTGCCGCTCCATGGGGGCTGACACCGCTCTCCACGGATTCGACATGTTCCTCACTGATATGGGCGACCAGTATTTTTGCGAGATACTTTCTGATACCGCCTACAATTTCCTCAAAAATATCAGGACCGCGGAACCTGCGGAGACTGACCACCTTCGCTACATGAAGATCGTCTCGGAAAAAAACCGGAAGTTTACCGCCCATGTGGATACGACAGACCTTACCAAGATCCTCGATATGGAATTTCAGTCCGCTGTCTGGAAGCAGTGGGGAGATAAGTGCCTTGCCTGCGGCACCTGTGCCCAGGTATGCCCCACCTGCTACTGCTACGGGATCGAGGAGGCAATTGACATCGGCCTGAAGAAAGCGAGAAAAACAAAGATGCTCTATTCCTGCAACCTCATCGACTTTGCCCAGGTAGCCGGCGGACACAACTTCAGGCCCGAGCGTCACGTACGCCTGAAATACCGCTACTACCACAAACACCGGGGGTTTGTCGAGGCTTACGAGGAATCTCTCTGTGTCGGCTGCGGACGCTGCGGTGAGGCCTGCCTTGCAGAGATCACCGTTCCTGAGGTCATCTCCAGTGTAAGGGGAGAGGGGGTCTGAAAATGGATACACGTCTTGAGTTGGTCGATATCCTCGGGGAAAAAGAGAAGACCTTTCACCGCCGGCATGACCTCAGCGCGTTTGAGTTTACCTATAAGGCCGAAATCACGAACATCCACAAACTGACGCAGAACGAAAATCTCTACCGCGTGCAGATCCTTGATCCTGAAGTAAGGAAACAGTTCACGTTTCTTCCCGGTCAGTTTATTATGCTCGAGCTGCCCGGCATCGGCGAGGCCCCGTTTTCCATCTCGTCTTCGCCCGCGCGGCACGGCGACATTGAACTGTGCATCCGGACAGCGGGAAACCTCACGCAGTATCTCTCCAGGGTCGAACGGGGGACCCGCATAGGGCTCCGGGGTCCTTTTGGAACATGTTTCCCGATGGAAAAAATGCATGGACAGAATATCCTCCTGATCGCAGGCGGATTGGGACTCGCGCCGCTTCGGGCTCCTATCGCGTACGCCCAGGATAACCGCAGCCGCTTCAGCGCCATAGACATCATCTACGGCGCAAAAGACCCTTCGCAGCTCCTGTTCACCTATCAGTACGATATGTGGCGGGCTGATGACATCAACCTCAGCATCATCGTGGAAAAGCCTGATGCGGCATGGAAAGGTCCGGTGGGAATGATCACAAAGATACTGGAAGAGATGTTCAAAGAAAGAGAGGCCGCATTTTTCAAAAATACCTATGCGATCGTCTGCGGCCCGCCGGTGATGTTCAAATTCGTCTGCACCCTGCTGACCCGGAAGGACATCCCCATGCAGAAGATGTTCGTCTCTCTCGAACGGCGGATGCACTGCGGCATGGGGAAGTGCTGCCGCTGCAACGTAGGGTCGACCTATACGTGCCTCAGGGGTCCTGTCTTCGATTACTGGACGGTCATGAACCTCAAGGAGGCTATTTAGATGACAAACTCCGAACAAGGCAAAACCTATCTCGGGGTTCCGGTGTATCGTCCGAAAACCGCATTTTTCGAGCTATCGTCCTGTGAGGGCTGTCAGCTCCAGCTGCTCAACAATGAATCGTCGCTGCTCGCCTTTCTCTCTCTGGTGGATGTTGTGAACTTCCGTGAGGCGATGACGGAGAGGTCCGATGCGTTCGAAATAGCCTTTGTGGAGGGAAGCGTAACGCGCAGTGATGAAGTCGAGCGACTGAAGAAGATCCGGGAAAAGGCAAAGATCCTCGTGGCGTTCGGTTCGTGCGCCTGCTTCGGCGGCGTCAATCAGCTCAAGAACCGCTTCAGCCGCGAATGGACGAAGAAAGAGGTCTATGGAGAACATGCAGTGGAGACAGAATTTGCCAGGCCGCTGGAAGATGTCGTGAGCGTAGACCTCAAGATCTTCGGATGCCCCGTTAAAAAGGAAGAAGTGGAAAAAATAATCATAAATATCGCGACAGGGAAGTCTGTAATATATCCCAAATATCCGGTCTGTATGGAGTGCAAGGCGAACGAAAACATCTGCCTCTTCGATATCGGCGAACCGTGCCTCGGGCCTATCACGCGGGCAGGCTGCGACTCATGGTGCCCCAACAGCAGATTCGGATGCTGGGGATGCCGCGGTCCTGCCGATGACGCAAATGTCGAACAGCTCAAGGTCATCATGAAAAAGCATGGTTTTTCAGAAGAGACCCTGCTGGACCGGCTTGAATGCTTCGGAGGATTTTCAGACTTCGCAAAAGAAATCAGGGAAACCATATCATGAAAATTACGGCAAATATAAGTATCCATCATCTCGCCCGCGTGGAAGGCCACGGGAATATCCGGATAAGGATAGAAAACGGGAAGCTCCAGGAGGCCAAATGGGAGATCGTCGAGACGCCAAGATTTTTTGAGGCTCTGCTGGTCGGCAAAAAATGGGAAAACGCCCCATGGATATGCGGAAGGATATGCGGCATCTGCTCCATAGGACACACGCTGGCAAGCATACGCGCGATCGAAAACGCCTTTGGTATCGTTCCTTCAGTCCAGACGCAAAGACTGCGTCTTCTTCTGAAACATATGGAGACCCTCCAGAGTCATGTCCTTCACCTCTATTTCCTCTCAGCCCCTGATTTCCTTGGGGCAGGAAGCGTATTTCCGCTTATCCAGTCGGCGCCTGAGGTAGTGCATCGGGCCGCAAGGCTCAAGCAACTCGCCAATGATATCTGCGACTGTGTCGGCGGACGGCGGCTCCATCCGACCCGGACCGTTGTCGGCGGTTTTACGATGCTGCCCGGCAGGAAGGAATTGGAGACGTTCAGGAACCGTCTGAGAGAAACAACCGGCGACCTCCTTGCCACCGCTGAGCTCTTCCAGACGTTCCGCATCCCTGATTTCGTGAGGGAGACAGAGTTCGTCTCGCTGAAGGGTGAAGCGGAATACCCCTTTATCGGAGGGGACCTGGCATCGACAGACGGCGCACATAAAAAGGAGCACGAATACCGGGAGATGACGAACGAATACATGGTTGAGCAGTCCACCTCGAAATGGTCCCGCCTCTCCCGCAGATCCTTTGCGGTCGGCGCGCTCGCACGGCTGAACAACAATTTTGCCTTTCTCCAGCCTGAGGCCAAAGAGACAGGAGAGATGTTCGGTCTGAAGCCGGTCAATCATAATCCCTTTATGAACAATATCGCGCAGCTCGTTGAATGCGTGCACGTCGTGCATGAATCTCTGCTTTTGATTAACGAACTTCTTGCTTCGGAGCAGGAAGAACCCAGGCAGGAGGTGACCCCGAAAGGCGGCACCGGCGTCGGGGCTGTCGAAGTGCCACGGGGCATCCTTTATCATTGTTACGAGTTTGATGACGGCGGTCGCATCCTCAAATGCGATTGTGTTATACCGACGAGTCAGAATCATGCGAACATCCAGCACGACCTTGAGGAGCTTGCCGGCCGCTGCGCGGAGGCGGGGAGGACCGACAGGGAGATAGAGTTGCTTGCGCAGATGCTTGTCAGGGCATACGACCCCTGCATCTCGTGTTCTGTACACTGAGGCTGCTTCGCCGGCAGGGATGCGATCTTTTCCGCGCCGAGCCTGCCCTGACTGATAATGGCATCTTTCGGTTTGCGTGAAAAAAGCTCTGCATTCTTCGTCATGCATTCCTCCTGCCCGTCGCTGATGTAGTATAATTATGAACACATTATGGACGACCTTTTCCCGAATAAAAAGACCGCGTTTCGCCTTTTCGAACTGAACAGCATTATTAAGAATGTGATCAGTTCTGCTTTGCCTGAAGCTTACTGGGTCGCAGCTGAAATTGCGGAGGCAAAGCTCAACCAGAGGGGCCACTGTTATCTGGAGCTCGTTGAAAAAGAGGACAGCAAAATTATAGCCCAGGTGAAGGCGAATATCTGGGCTTATGACTACCGGAAACTCAGCCACAAGTTCCAGGCTGCCGCAAATGAATCACTGAAGCCGGGAATGAAGGTCCTTCTTCTGGCAGCGGTGACCTTTCACGAAGTATACGGATTAAGCCTTAACGTTAAAGATATAGATCCTGCCTATACCATGGGCGAGATGGCGCTGAAAAAAAGAGAGGTCATCGAAAGGCTGACAAAGGAGGGTCTCATGGGACTCAATAAAAGCCTCTCCCTGCCCATCGTTCCTCAACGGATTGCCGTCGTCTCTTCGCCTACCGCCGCAGGCTACGGAGACTTCTTCGGCCAGCTCGACAATAACCCTTACGGATACGCGTTTGTTCACACGCTTTTCCCGGCCCTGATGCAGGGCACCGGGGCCGAGCAGTCGATCATCGCGTCTCTCGGGCAGGTCAGGCAAAAGAAGGACCTCTTCGACGTATTAGTCATCATCAGGGGCGGCGGTTCTGCGATTGACCTGAATTGTTTTGACAGCTACAATCTGGCCTCCGAGGTCGCAAAATTCCCCTTGCCGGTAATCACCGGAATCGGGCATGAAAAAGACGATACCGTCGTCGATATGACAGCGCATACCAAAATGAAGACGCCTACTGCCGTCGCCGAGTTCCTTATTTCAGGACTCCGCTGTTTCGAGGACAATGTCCTGGAGATGCAAGACCGCGTCATAAGATATGCCGAAAGGTTGATCAGGGATGAGAACCACGCCCTGAAAACGTTCACGCAGAGATTAAACTTTGTCTCCATACAGTGGACCGCGTCACTCAAAAGCAGGGTAGAGGGAATAGACAAGGACCTCAGGAGACAGACCCGGCAGTTCATGCAAAATGCCGTCAACAGGCTTGAAAACTTGGAAAAGGTCGTGGGCCTGCTGGATCCCGTAAACGTCCTTCGAAGAGGTTACAGCATCACCCGCCTTCAAGGGAAGGCCCTGAAAGACATTTCGTGCCTGCGGAAAGGTGATGTCATTGATACCAGATTATTCAGCGGTGTCATTAAAAGCGTTGTAGAAACTGCAAAGGAGGCTGAAGAGAGTGAGCAAGAGCAGACAGTTGACCTATTCTCAGGCATTGACAGAGCTTGAAAAAATACTCATCGAGATAGAGTCCGAAGAAATAAATGTGGATGTCCTCGCGGAAAAAGTCAGGAGGGCTGCGCACCTGATCAAGTTTTGCAAGGACAGACTGAGAAATACCGAGGAAGAGGTCAGGAAAGTGCTTTCCGAAATTCAGGGGAACGCCGGGTCAGATCGGGAAGATTCAAAATAATGCTGTCACAGCAAAAAGGTGACGGTTGAAGAGAAGATTGACGGCGAGATGTTGATAGTATGCCATGGCGAGTCTCTTCGGTACCGTCAGATTATCGAGAGGCCTGAACCTGAGAGGAAGAAAAAGCTGGCTGACAAGACAACGCGGCAAACATATGTGCCGCCCAAGGAGCATCCCTGGCGGAAGTTCGACATAAACCCGTACAAACGAAAATCCCCGCAGAAGGCGGTGGCATAAAACCGGACATTTCTATTTTGCATTGACAAGATTCAAAATAATGCTTGACAGCCTCCTGGCGATGGAGTAACATGAAGCCAAGGAACAAGGCAGTGAAGGTGGTGAACTGCTTTCCCTTAACCGGAGCAACAGGATGTAAGTGTCTCAGGATGTTTAGTCGCAAGATGCGAGTCTTCAGATGTAACGTCTCAGGATGTACAACCTTAAGAAGTACCGGTTAGGAGTAAAGCAGCCACCGCCTTTTTTTGTTCCCCTGCAGACAGTCCTGCCTGACGAAATGGAGAAAAAGAGAATTATTCTCCTCGGTCCGCCTCTTTCATAATCTCTTCAGGCGTCTTTGCAAGTGCCTTTTCAACGGCCTTTTGTTTCAGATCCATCTTTTCCCTGGCCTTTGCTGCCTGTCTTTCCTTTGCGATCTGCCGGGCCTCAGCGCTGACTTTGAAGTCCCCTTCGCCGTACATGGTAAAGCGAAGCCATTTCAGTGAGAATTTGAGGAGTTCCAGTTCATCCTCTTTGATTTTCTCTATTACGTCCGGCTCAATCTCATATGCATTAAGGAAATTGCTGTTAAAAATAAAATCCCGCACCATATCGAGATTTGAGCTGAACATAAAAAACAGATCGAGTGATTTCTGGCCGAGCTCAACAATACCCAGCGTCTTTGTCTTCAGAACAACCTCCATCCAGTCCTTGTTCATCTCGTCATAGAGGTCGGACTCCTGGTCGGCCCGCCATTCTTCGATCGTCCATTCCTTTTCCTCATTATGTCCGAGGCAGTGGTCTTCCTTTATCTTGATGAAGAAATCCTCGCCGGTTTTTCTGTCGTATTTCTTCATGATCGCCATGCCTATAGGGTAGTAACGGCAGGTGACCGGACGGTCCGTATACACCGTGCAGCCTTCAGGCGTTACAAACGGGCAGGACCTCTCTGCGTCCTCTTTCATCTTAAGGACAACGATGGGCAGCGGCGTCCCGTCAACAGAACCCGGCACCGTGTGCTGCAGAAGAAAATCGTGCGATGACATGCCGAGCCTGTTTTTCAGGCGGAAAATATCATACGGGGTCAGGTTTATCTTTATGCCGCTGCAGCATTTGGTAAAGCACGCGATGCCGGGATAGCATCTGAACTTCATTTTACTCTTCCGGGTAAGCTGTTCCGGTACGATAACGCTCTTCTGGAGCTTTTCTTTCACTTCATCCATCTTCTTATTGAATTCTTTTTCATCTAACGGCATGGTATTATCCTCTTTTTTCTGTTATAGATATTTGCAAACTGTTCCCGTGCTTGGTATTTCGCCTGAACGCCTGCTGCACCTGCGCTGTGTTTTACACTGAAAAACCTTCACCGTCAAAGTACATTTTCAGCAATAATGCCGGGGCTCCCGGCTCTTTCCGGTTTTGTATGGTAATGGCACTTCAGTATATACACCCGATGTGAAGCCTCGCGAAGCAGTAGTGTCAGGAAATTGGTGTACATATTATAACAAAAAAGCCGGTCCCGATACCCAGGAACCGGCTTTTTCTCGTACATGAAAGTGAAAACTGTTACAGCATAGGCACGATCAGGAGAGCAACGATGTTGATAACCTTGATCATCGGGTTGATAGCAGGTCCAGCGGTATCCTTGTAAGGATCGCCGACCGTGTCGCCCGTAACAGAGGCTTTATGCCCATCGCTCCCTTTCTTATGAACAACGCCTTTGGAATCGGTAACACCATCTTCAAAGGCTTTCTTGGCAT
>JAOUFP010000128.1 GCA_029858145.1 Nitrospirota bacterium
GAAATGGCTGCGAAGGCCGCCCCTCAATTCAAGGAAGAGGAATTTTTTGAATATCACATCTACACGCTGCAGCGAACCTCGACGATCAAGGAAAACCAGACAAAACAGATAAGCCTCGTGACCGCGGACTCCGTTCCTGTCAGGAAAGAGCTTCTCTATCGCGGAGCGACGTACTATTACTACAACCGTTATGGCGAGGCAATGACCAACCAGAAGGTCGGCGTGTTCATCGAGATAGAAAACAAAAAAGACCACAACCTTGGCATCCCGCTGCCGAAAGGTACGGTCAGGGTATATAAGAAGGATCTCGAAGGGAGCCTCCAGTTTGTAGGAGAAGACTCTGTCGACCACACGCCGAAGGATGAAAAAGTGAGGGTAAAACTGGGAGAAGCCTTTGACGTTGTTGGGAGCCGAAAGCAGACAGACTGGAAAAAGATCGCCTCTGACACCTATGAGGCCGCGTTCGAAATATCGCTGCGGAACCACAAGAAGGAAGATGTCGTGGTGAAGGTGATTGAGCCGGTACCGGGTGACTGGACGATGCTCAGCGCATCGCACGATCACAAAAAGACAGAGGCCTTCACCGCGGAGTTCAGCATAGCTGTGCCAAAAGACAAGGAAACAAAGCTTACCTACAGGGTCAGAATGAGATTTTAATCTGCGCAAAGCCTGAAGGATAACCGGGATTCCCGGTTATCCTTCAGAGACCATCTATTCAATCGGGACTTTCTTCTCTTTCTTGATCGCCTCCGCGGTCTTCGGAATATTTACCTCGAGAATGCCGTCTTTAAAGGTCGCCTTTGCCTTGTCCGTCTGGACCTCTTTCGGAAACCGGAAAGAACGGCTGAAAGAACCGTATGAACGCTCAACGCGGTAATAATCCTTCTTCTCAACCTTCTCTTCCTTTTTCTTTTCACCCGAGATGGTGATCATATCATCCGTGAGGTTCACCTCGATATCCTCTTTCTTCATCCCGGGAATCTCCGCTTTCACAACAAAGTTGTCGCCTTCCTCGAATATGTCCACATTCGGAGAAACACCTTCCATTTCAGGCATCCTCAGCCTCGGCCACCACGACGGCTCCAGCATGGAAAAGGGCCTTCTGAAGAAATCCTCAAACCTTCGCTCCATTTCCTCGAAAGGCGACAGGGCCCTTGCCGGTTCCGCTTTTACAATTTCCTTCGATTCCTTTTTAGCCATAAAACACCCCCACTGAAAAAAAGTTAATATATTCCCTTCTTCCTTTTAATCTGATTTTACTCCGACCAAAGAAAAATTCAAGCCTGATAAAACGGCTTATAGCGTGTTGAGATACGCAACGACATTCTGAACGTCATCTTCAGAAAGGTAAGAGAAAGAGGGCATATCCTTATAGGGATTTCGTATCTGGTTCGCCGCGTTATCGGGTGTCGCGGGCTTTTTGCTGACCGGAAGCAGAGGGTTCTTCAAAATTCCCTTATGACCGGGCCCGACAACCGTCTCATTGCTGTAAGCATCGTGACAGAAAGAACATTTTGACTCATACAGCTCTTTTCCCCTGGCGATGCTCTCAGCATCCGTCCTGACTGCAGGCTCTGAAGGTTCATGCGCCTCCTCTTTCGGCTGTTCCTGCCTGACGGAAACAGGAATCTCTTTGGCGAAGCCTCTGACCAGGAGGTAATACCCGCCGGAGGTGCCTACCATGCCTAAGGTGAGGAGAGCGATCAAAAGCCCCAAGGTCTGCACCTGCCCGTAAAACTGCCTGTAAAACCTTACAAAGGCTATTTTCAGCATCAAAAGGATGAAAACCGCAAGAGCAAATACCCCATGCAATGCGGCACGCGGCGAAGGCTCCGCCTTTGTCTTCACGATAAAATCAAGGCAGAGAAAGGCAATCGCGACAGCGAACGCCAGGAAGATGATACCGTTGAGCCTGTGGGTTTTTTTCAGCTTTTCGCTATTGAACCGCTTTTCAGACCTCCCGAAAATCTCGAACATGGTGAACATCGCGACCAAGGCCGAAAAAACGATCACGAGCGACAACAGCGATTTTATGGTAAAGATATGCATGTCCCTCTCTGATAATTTTAAAAATGAAAGGTGCCGGCATATATTCCTCCGGCACCTTTATCAGAATTATCTCCCGTCTGATACTAATATCCGGAAACCGGTTTTTTTGGCTTCAGAGACTTGATATAGGCGACGATCTGTTTCATCTGGTCGGAATTTGCATCGATCGCCTTCCCCTTGTTTGCGTTCACGATACAGGTATTCACCGCCTCAGCGAGACTTTTCTGCGTCTTACCCATAATCTGGAACTCTTTTTTGTCACCAGACTTTTCCAGTCCCTTCCCGTTCGGGTGACAGGAATTGCACGCCTTCACCCCTCCCGCGAACTTTGGGTCATTGAACAGGGCTTTTCCCTTTTCAGCATCACCTGCGGCATAGGCAAAACTGAATATCAATCCCAACGCGATTACTGACAAGAGAGCAATTTTGACAGGCCTCATTCGTCATCACCTCCTTTTAATAAAAAAGTCTACTACACAAAAAAGCGGTCTGCAACATGATTTACAAATCCGGTAATTTATATCTATAGCCCGGTGCAATGTAATCTGATATAATGAAAAAAATTCTCAGGAGACTGATTGTATGATGAAAGATGCTATTGAAACAGCAATAAAGATGGAAACCGATGCAATAGCCTTTTATGCGGAGGCAGCAGATAAAACCAGCCATCCTTTTGGAAAAGAGATGTTCAAGGGTTTCATAAAGGACGAATCAAGACACCTGAAAATCCTGCAGGATGTGTTTAAGGGGTGCGATGTCGAAGCTGAACTGGTGAGGCCAAGTGAGACCATCAAAACCGTATTCAGCGAATTGAAAAATGAGATGATGCAGCGGGTGAAGGCACTGGATACCGAATACGAGGCCGTCAATATAGCGCTCGGGTTCGAAAAGGAGGGATTTGATTTTTACAGCAATGCCGCTGCTGCCGCGCCTTCTCAGAATGAAAGGGTCCTGTTCGAAAAATTGGCCCTGGAGGAGAATGACCACTACAGCATCCTTCTCGAGACCCAGAAATTTCTTGAGAATACCGGACACTGGTATATGTATGAAGAGAGAGGGATCATAGAAGGTTAATTGGTCAAATACTGGTCACTCTTCCAGAACAATTCGGATTTCTAATTTCTTTTAAGGAGGGGGCATTCATGAAAGCAGTAGAAATAAAGCCTGATATTTATTGGGTTGGAGCGATCGATTGGGGCGTGCGGGATTTTCACGGGTATGTTACGCCCAGCGGAACGACCTACAACAACTATCTGATTATGGATGAACAGATCACGCTCATCGATACCGTGAAGCATGATTTTTCAGAGGTCACCATAAAAAACATCCGCAGCATCGTCGATCCGGCGAAGATAAAAAATCTGGTCATAAACCACATCGAACCCGACCACGTCAGCAGCATCGACAAAGTAATGGATTTGATTCCTGACGCGATGATATATATTTCCGACAGGGGGAAAAAGGGCCTTGACAGGTATTTCGATACTTCGAAATGGAAATTCACCATTGTAAAAACCGGCGACACACTTACAACCGGGAAATACACTCTCCTTTTCCTCGAGACGCCGATGCTCCACTGGCCTGATTCCATGGTTACCTATGTCAGGGAGGCAAAGCTTCTCATTTCCCAGGATGCCTTTGGACAGCACCTTGCCACAACCGCACGGTTCGATGACGAGTTCGTTAAATGCGCCTCGCATTCCGAGCTGGAGGACGCGGTCGTCGATTATTACGCGAATATACTCATGCCCTTTGGCAAGCTAATCAAGAACAAGATAGCCGATATCCAGAAGCTCGGCCTCGAAATAGATATGATCGCTCCTGACCACGGGGTCATCTGGAGAAGTTCACCCCAAAAGGTCATGCAGGACTATCTTGATATGGCCAACGGGAGGGCAGCGCTGCGTGTAGCGATCATCTACGACACCATGTGGCACAGCACCGAGCGCATGACTATTCCCCTCATGCAGGGCATCAAAGACGAAGGGGTCGACTGCAAAGTCATAAAACTCAGGGCTACGCCCATGAGCGGGGCGATTAAGGAATTCTGGAAGTCGAGGGGATGTCTTGTCGGTACGCCGACGCTGAATAATATCATGTTCCCTTCTGTTGCCGAGTTCCTGACACATCTCCGGGGATTGAGACCTCAAAACAGGATCACCGGCGCCTTCGGAAGCTACGGCTGGGGAGGAGGCGCGGTAAAAGAGGCATACGAAGAATTCAAGCGAATGGGGCTTGAGGTTTTCGAACCCGGCGTACAGGTGGTTTACAGACCTTCTTCCGAAGATGAAAGTCAGTGCTATAATTTTGCCAGAGAATTCGCGAAAAAAGTGAAGGAATATGACGGCAAATTTTAGTGTGCATCTGAAATAAAATATAATTTATGTCGTATTCCGGGCGTTTTGAAACTGAGGGAGGAGATTATGCGCATTACATTGTTAAGGATTGCAGTTCCTGTATGGGCAGCCATCGCGATCATTTTTTCGGCTCCTGCGATAGCTTCTGAAAAAGGTTCCGGGCATTCGTCCGGACATGAGAGCGACCGTGAAAGCGGACATTCCTCCGCGGACGTGCAATTCAGTCCGCAAACCCAGGCGTGTATCGCGTGCCACAGCAGGATCACACCGGGAATTGTAACAGACTGGCTTTCCAGCAGACATGCGATGATCACCCCGGCAGAAGCGCAGAAGAAACCGGCGCTCGAGCGGAGGATATCGACTGCCAACCCGCCTGAAAATATGCGCGGCTTTGCGGTCGGATGCTTTGAATGTCACAGCCTGAACCCGGACAGGCACCAGGACAATTTTCAGCATATGGGATACAGTATAAATGTTGTCGTGTCCCCCAATGACTGCAATGCCTGTCATCCAACTGAAGTTCAGCAGTACACAGGAAGCAAAATGGGCAACGCATACAAGAACATCATGAAGAATCCTCTTTATCATACACTCGTAAATACCATCGACGGCATAAAAAAAATAGAGGACGGCAAGGTTGTCCTGCAGGATGCTTCCTACTCGACCCTCCATGAAACCTGTCTCGGATGCCATGGGACAAAGGTGGAAGTAAAAGGGATGAAGAAGGTTTACACCGGCAGCACATGGGGTGAAGTAACTGTCCCTGACCTCACGAACTGGCCGAGCCAGGGAGTCGGCAGGGAAAACCCCGACGGCAGCATAGGCGCATGCACATCGTGCCACCCGAGGCACAGTTTCGCGATCGAAATCGCGAGAAAACCCTATACCTGCGCGCAATGCCATCTCGACCCTGATGTCCCCGCATGGAATGTCTACAAAGAGAGCAAACACGGCGCCATATATGATACCAATGAGCATAAATGGAATTTCAGCAATGTCCCGTGGGTCATAGGAAAAGACATCCAGTCTCCAACCTGCGCAACCTGCCATAACAGTCTTCTCGTATCTCCTGATGGCAATGTGATCGCCGAAAGGACACATGACTTCGGAAGCAGGTTATGGGTCAGGCTTTTTGGGCTTATCTACAGCCATCCCCAGCCGAAATCAGGCGATACCACGATCATCAGAAACAAGGACGGACTGCCCCTCCCTTCAACGTTCGGTGGTGAAATGGCGACTGATTTTCTTATCGACAAGGCTGAACAGGACAACCGGTACGACAAAATGAAAAACGTCTGCAGGAGCTGCCACAGCACCGACTGGGTGGACGGACATTTCAAGAAACTCGACAACACGATTAAAGAAACGAATGAAATGACAGCCTCGGCGACAAAACTCATGGTTGAGGCATGGGACAAGGGAATAGAGGACAGGACAAACCCTTTTGATGAACAGATAGAAAAGCTATGGCTAAAGCAGTGGCTTTTTTATTCGAATTCGATCCGGTATGCCTCCGCCATGACCGGCGCTCCTGATTACGCGTCCTTCAAGAACGGATGGTGGGAACTTTCAGACAACCTTCAGAAGATGAGGGATATGATCGACCTGAAGGAACTGACAAAAGAGAAAAAAATTAAACTCAAAATGGATAAACAACCGTAATGAAAGTAATCGCGTTTCTGGGCAGCCCGAGAAAAGACGGCAATACCGACCTGCTTCTGAACGAGGCGGTCAGAGGCGTAGAATCATCAGGCCTTTCGGTAAAGACCTTCAGACTGAACCTGTTGGATATAAAGCCATGCCAGAACTGCGGGGGGTGCGATGAAACGGGAGAATGCATTATCGACGACGATATGACCGGACTGTACCGGGAAATACGGACAGCCGACAGGATCATTCTCGCTTCGCCGATCTTCTTTTTCACCGTGAGCGCCCAGACCAAGATCCTGATCGACCGCTGCCAGAGTTTCTGGTGCGAAAAATATCTTCTCAGGAAACCCATCAGTGAGGGAGAACACGGACGAAAAGGTCTTTTCCTGACGGCGGGCGGAATGAAAAAAGATATCGGGATCACCTGCTCGGAAGCAACGGTAAAGGCTTTTTTCAGGACAATCAGCGTACCCGAGCATACCACGCGCGGGTACCTCGGGGTCGACGCCAAAGGCGCGATCCTCGACCATCCGACGGCGTTGAAAGAAGCCTTTGAAGCAGGAAGAAAACTGGCACTCTGATTCCATGGAGTTTCCTGCCCCGGAATATATTCAGCTCTACCCGACTTCAAGATGCAACCAGCGCTGCTCCTTCTGCTTTAACCCGGAGAGCAGCCGTCCCGCCGACATGGCCTTCGAGGATGCGCTGATTCTCCTGGATATCCTCGCTGACAACGGCATCAGGGCTATAGACATTATGGGAGGAGAACCTTTCCTTGTCCCCTGGATAACGGATTTTGCAGAAAGTGCACTGTCCAAAGGCATGTCGCTGAACATCAGCACCAACGGAAGCAGGCCCGCCCTGCTTCAAAAGCTCCGGGGTATCCCGCGCGATTTTTTCAACATAGGAATTTCTCTTGAAGGAAGCACTGCTGAGAAACATAACAGGATGACCGGTTCGCATAATTTCGCTTCCGCCATCGAAAGCATTGCCGGTTTAATTGATTTATCCCTGGATCCCCTCGTTAAAACCGTCCTCAGCCGCGCAACTGCTTCCGACATTCAGGATATCGTAAATCTTCTCAGGGGGATCGGCGTGAAGCGTTACTATATCCTCCACATGGACATATTAAGCAAAAAAGAATCAGAGACGAAAAACACGTTTCCCTATATCGCCTTTCTCGATTTTTACCGGAAAATCAAAGAGGAAAATCCCGATATTGAAATCCATCGCGTCAATGCCTCCTGTTTTGATAGAAATTCACTGCCGCCGGGTGTGCGCTGCGCGGGAGGGGTAAGAAAGCTTTCGGTTCTTCCGGACGGCGCCGTTTTCCCGTGCAATCTGTTTCATGCCTTCAAAGGCTTCGAACTCGGCAATATCTTCAAAGACCCTTTTACCGGAATCTGGCGGCATCCGTTGCTCGCTCTCTTTCGAACATATCAGAAAAACGGCTGCGGCATTGATTCCTGCAAAAACCGCCCGGAATGTACTGGCGGATGCCCGGCTCACGGATAACATCACTA
>JAOUFP010000129.1 GCA_029858145.1 Nitrospirota bacterium
GAAAGCCGGCCAGGCATCCTCTCAAGCTGAGGGACAGAGCACTCCCGGAAGGTAATGATATATAATAATGCGCGATCCTCATTTGTCAGGATATCGGTTCGGAAACAGAGAACGAAAGGTTGTCCATTTGAGTAAAACACGTTCAATCGCAGACAATGAAGTCCTTGAAATAGTTGATAAAAACGGGTCTGTCCTTGGGACTGCCAGGAGGTCGGATTTCCACGGGAATCCTTCCCTCATTCACCGTGTTGTCCATGTCCTCGTTTTCGACAGGAAGGGACGGCTGCTTCTCCAGAAACGGTCGCTGAATAAAGATGTAGCGCCTGGGAAATGGGACACCTCCGTCGGGGGGCACGTAAATCCCGGGGAAGACGTCCTCACCGCAGCTATAAGAGAGATGCGGGAAGAGCTCGGCATTAAAAAATGCGTTCCGGAGTATCTGTATTCTTACCTGTTTTCGAATCATGTCGAATCCGAACTGGTCAGCACTTTTTCCTGTGTTTACAGCAGCAAAATCTTATTTAATAAGGAGGAGATAGAGGAGACTGCATTCTGGGACATGAAAGAAATCAGAAAGAACCTTGGCAAAAAAGTGTTCAGCGGTCATTTTGAAAAAGAAATCCTTACCTTTTTCACAAAGAGTGCTCTCTCAGACCATCCTCTCGCCGGGATGAAAGATATATTTATGGATCTGGATGTTCAGCCTGACGCGCAGTCTGTCATCGAGAATCCATGAAGCGAGTTCCCCGGGGTGCAGCAGCCCGAATGCCGGCGAAAGAAGCACCTCGCACCGCTCCTCAAGCCTGTAGCGGGCGACAAGCTTTTTTGTCCACTCATAGTCATTTCTGCTGCAGAGCACAAACTTCACTTCATCAGAGTTTTTGATCTTTTCCAGATTTGAGAAATCCATTTTATGACTCATTCCACTGTCCGGCGTCTTCATATCAAGGATAACCGTTGCACGCTTATCAATCTCCTGAATGTTCATTGATCCGTTTGTTTCGACCAGTACTTCATAGCTTTTTTCCAGTAATTTTCCGATCAGAGAAATTGTCTCCTCACCCTGAAGCAGGGGCTCTCCTCCGGTTATTTCTACCAATCGTACTCCGGCAGAATCAACGCGGTGCAGAACGTCCGCGATCTGCATCTCCGCACCTTCTTCGTAGGAGTATCGCGTGTCGCAGTACGCACATCTCAGGTTGCATCCGCTCAGCCTTACGAAGGTGCAGGGCAAACCCGCAAAGGTTGATTCCCCCTGAATACTGGTGAATAATTCGCAGACTCTCATCGGACGTTTGCCTTCCCGTTTGATACGGCCAGAAAATTTTCCGCGTTATCGGCATTATTTTTTTCTTTCATTTCAGCTGTCACCCCTGACGGTTATGTAACCGGAAAAAAGTATGAGGATACCCCCGTATATCGAATATATTCCCGGAATTTCTTTCAGAAACACCATACTGAAGACTATCGCGCTCACAGGCTCAAGATACCCGAGCACCGCCGCCCTGTTTGCCGTAACCGTCTGGAGACCCTTAAAATAGAGAACCGGCGCAAGGGTATAATGTAGTATTCCCATCACAAAAAAACTCTCCCATGCCTGCAGCGGCAGCACCCGGATGAACGGCAAAAGCAAAACCATCATACAGATATTGTTGCAAAAAGAAAGAAATAACGGGGTGAAATGCCTTGCATAAATTCTGGACAAAACAATGATAACAGCATACGCAACTCCCGAGACAAGTCCTGCTGCGATTCCATATCCGTGCGCCCTGTCCGGAGAGAAACCATCAAGCAGAATCCATAAGCCGGCTGAAGCTGTTGCGATCGCAAACAGCAGCTTTCCTGTTATCTTCTCACCCAGAAAGACTGCCGCGAGAAACGCTACTATGATGGGGGCGGTATAGTGCGTCAGGACGGCATTTGCAATGGTCGTGTTCTGAAAAGCATAATAGAAAGAGAAATTATTCAGTAACAGAAAACTTCCCAGAATGACCGGATATGAAAGTTTTTTCAGGTCCATGCCGGCTGCCTGATTTTTTTTCTTCAGCAGAATCGCCCCCTGTGCGATTATTGAAACCAGCAGCGAATAAAAAATAAGCAGATAGATCTCAACTCCGGACAATCTCACTACGATACCGAGCGAACTCCAAAGAAATATGGCAAGGAGAATATAGAGATATCCCAGTCTCTGAGAATATTGGGAAAGGCCAGTAGATACTTTCATTCCGGAAGTTATTTGATCTCGTCCTGTTTTAATTATTATTATTGAGAAACCCGCCCTCTTTTTGCCGGCTCTTCCGGAAAAATATGAATGCGTTTCCTTTAACGCGTCTTGTATTTTACCATAAGGCTGGACAGGTCCGGTAAAAAAGGGTTACATTTCATTATGGATCTGTTCAGTAACGAAGCCATAAAAGAACCGCTTGCCTATCGCATGAGTCCACGAAATATCAGTGAATATGCAGGACAGGAACATATTCTTGGTGAAGGCAAACTCCTGAGAAGGGCTGTTGAAGCCGACAGGATCACCTCCCTGATCCTTTTCGGTCCTCCGGGTACCGGCAAAACTGCGCTCGCAAAAGTCATAGCAGAAAAAACCAGGGCTCATTTCGAATGGTTGAATGCAGCGACCGCCGGACTCGATGAATTGAGAAAAATCATCCAGGCAGCCCGTTCCCGAAAATCAAGGGGCCTACGCACGATTCTGTTCCTCGATGAAATCCACCGGTTCAATAAACTGCAGCAGGACGCGCTGCTTCCGGATGTCGAGGAAGGAAACATTACCCTGATAGCTGCCACGGTGGAAAACCCTTTTTTTTATGTCAATTCCGCCCTGCTTTCACGGAGCCAGGTATTTGAATTAAAGCCGCTTTCGGAAGAAAGCTTACTGAAAATACTTCATAATGCCATCGCTGACAGGGAAAGAGGCCTTGGCAATCTGAAGATATCCGCACAACCGGACGCCCTGCGGCATATAGCGAAAATGTCTGATGGAGATGCCAGGAAGGCACTGTCCGCGCTTGAAATTGCGGTGCTCACAACCGTGCCCGGCAAAGATGAATGCATTCACATAACGCTTCCCGTTGCGGAAGAATCCATCCAGAAAAAGGTGATCGTATACGACAGGAAGGGGGACCAGCATTACGACACGATATCGGCCTTCATAAAGAGCATGCGGGGTTCTGATCCGGATGCTGCCGTGTATTATCTCGCGAAGATGATCTATGCCGGTGAAGACCCGAGGTTTATCGCGAGAAGAATTGTTATCTGCGCTTCAGAAGACGTCGGAAATGCGGATCCTATGGCCCTGGTTGTCGCAATAGCCGCCTTACGGTCGGTTGAGTTCGTCGGCATGCCGGAAGCAAGAATACCGCTGGCACAGGCGGCCATCTACATTTCAGAAGCTCCGAAGAGCAACGCCTGCTACCGGGCGATCGATGCCGCACTAGATGACATAAGGAATGAACCGACGATAGAAGTCCCGGATCACCTGAAGGACAGCCATTATCCGGGAGCCAAAAAGTTAGGGCATGGGAAAGACTACAAATACCCGCATGACTATGGAGGCTCTGTGGAGCAGGAATACATAAAGCAAAAGAAAAAATATTACAAACCGTAAATGCGGTGCGTAACGCAAGGCATTAAATCAGGTTTCATTCACCAATGGAATAAAAACGTACTTCGGGTTTATCGGCAGTTTCTCTCTTTCAGGCGTTTAAATTTCTCTTTCAAGGCCTTTTCAACAGGCAAAGGCACAAGTCTCTTTACGCACCCTCCCAGCGAAGCGATTTCTTTAACGATCGTCGCGGTCAAAAAAGAGTATTCTTCACTTGGCATCATAAAAACCGTTTCAATCTCTGAAAGCAGGCGCCTGTTCATGAGAGCCATCTGCAGTTCGTATTCAAAATCGGAAACAGCCCTTAAACCCCTGATAATCGCGATGCCGTTCTTTTCCTTCACATAATCGACAAGAAGCCCTTCAAATACCTCATGTTTCACCCTGTCATACTTCGTCAATGATCGCTCTATGAGGGAAATCCGTTCTTCCACACTGAAGAGAGGATTTTTTTTCAGGCTCGGGGCAAGCGCCACAATCACTTCGTCAAAAATCCTCAGGCCCCGTACAACAAGGTCGAGATGTCCATTTGTGAACGGGTCAAAGGTTCCCGGATAAATTGCAATTCTTTTTCTCACTGTTCTTTCCTGTACAGTGTCAGCATTGTGTCGCCGTATTTATAATTCTTCATTCTTTTTATATTCTGCATATGGTCCGGGAGAATTTTTCTGGAGGAATGCTCAACCAGCACGCACCCGCTGTCCTTCAATATATCGCAGTGTCCGACAGACGGGAGCACCCGCTCAATTTCATCCGACGCATAGGGGGGATCCGCAAAGAGGATATCAAACTTCATGCCTGTCTTCACGGCCCTCTGCAGGAAAGCTTCAGCTTTTTCCTGATAAACGACAGCCCTGTCACCCAGGTTCATCTTGCGGATGTAATCGATAAGTGCCCTGGCACGAACAGGATTGTCTTCAATAAAAAAAACCTTTTCAGCCCCTCGCGACAAGGCCTCCAGGCCCACCGCGCCTGTACCGGCATAAAGATCAAGAAAAAAGGCATGCGCTGTTTCAGCCCTCAGGATGTCAAAGACCGCTTCTCTCACCTTTGCTGATGTGGGTCTGAGATCATCCCCTCCGGATGAGGTGAAGATTTTTTTTGAGGTCGCTATTTTTCTCCCCTTGAGCCTTCCACTGGAAATTCTGACCATGTTTCCCCATATCAAACGAGCTTTCAGATTTATCAGACAGATGCTTTGCATCCTTATATTACTACAGCGTAAAGATTGCATCAAGGGGATTGGAATGGCATTTCACAGGCTTCAGTCAGGAAACATAAGCCTTTTGAATATCTCTCTTTCCTGATCGCTCAGGCTCTTCCAGAACAGAGACTGTTCCAGCACTTTCATCCGGTCAACTACCGGTATTTCCCTCATTCTCCTGTATTTTTCGGAAAGCCTTTCTTTGCGCTCCTGCGGAAGCATATCGACTTTTCTGATCCTTTCATTCACTCTTTCCCTGATTGATGAGTCCAGTCCCTGGAAAGCCCTGTATCGCTCCTTAAGCCGGTACTTCTCTTCTGGAGAAAGTTCACGATAATTTTCATAATTTTGTCTTGTCCGCCGGCGTTTTTCTTCGGATTGTTCCTTCCATTTCCTGTAATTCTCTATAATCCTTCCTTTTTCCTGAGGGGACATAGCTTCCCACATTACTTTATTCCTTCTGAGTCTCTGCTCTTCGGCAGTTGAATTGCCCGCATGAACAAAAACCGTAAAGACAGTCAGCCCGATGGCAAAGAGTAATTTCATGCCGCATGCATCTCCAGTAAGTTACTTTCTTTTTTGTCTTCCTCCTGCCGGTCTTCTACCAGCGGCAGGTAATCTATCTTTTCGAGCCTGTCCAGGGAATCATAAAAATCTTTTTCCCGAAGCAGTTGAAGATTCACGATAATATCATCCACATTTTCCTGTGAAATATCAGTATGCGCCTCAACGGGAGTGTTTTCTTTTTCCACCGTGAACTGACGAAAACTCCCTGTATCTGTTGAGTTGTAGAAAAAGCCTATTCCGGCAATAATCAGCAGGACCGCTGCCGCGGGAACCATACGATAGAGCCATTTTGCCTTCCGCCCGCCTTTGATTTCCCTGAGTATATTCTTCTGAATATGCTCAGGGGGGGCCAAATCTTTCCAGCAATCAAGCGTCTTCCACGCGATCTGTATTTTTTCATATTCACGCCTGCAGGCACTGCAATCGTGAAGGTGCTCTTTCAGAAGCAGTTCCTGTGAAGGATCAAGTTCACGGTCAATGCAGGCAATAAGATTGTCTTTTGTCCATTCACAATTCACGGCGTCTCCTCAATAGATTAAACAATTCATGCGTCATTTGGTTTCGGATGCAGGTCGCCCAGGCTGTTTGCCAGCAAAGCTTTTGCCCTGTGCACCCTCAGTTTCACCGCATTGACCGAGCAGCCGAGAATTTTTGCGATTTCGTCGTACTGCAGGTCATGGAATTTATGGAGTATGACCGCTATTCGCATATTTTCCGGCAGCGCACTAACAGCGTTCAAGACCTTAAATCTCAGTCTCTTTCCGTCAATAATTTCTGAAGGATCATGATTTTCTGCAGGGATTTCAGGGAGTGTCTCTTCCTCAGTCGAGACAATAGTGACCGAGCGTCTTTTCCTCAACGAGTTGAAACAGAGATTTTTCACAATGGTATACAACCATGTTGAAAACTTCGCTTCAGGAGTATAGGTACCGGCTGCCCTGAATACCCTTATAAAGGTCTCCTGCGTTATGTCCTCTGCTTCGGCCTCGTCATTCAGAAACCTGCAGGCCAGATTATAAACCGAACGCTGATGTCTTGCCAGAAGGAGTTCAAAGGCCTTGTCATCGCCCCTTTTAATCAACTCCATCAGGGCAATATCTGTCTCCTCCATAGCTATCCTGAAAGGGGCGGGTTAATTAATGGACTCCCATCAAATGCAGAGCCGCTGATCCTGACCTTTCGTCCGCGCAGTTCGATTCGTCCTTCAGAAAAGAGTTTGACAGCTTCGGGAAATATCTTATGCTCGAACCCCAGGATCCTCTCTGAAAGAGTTTCTTCCGTGTCATCGTCCAGTACCGGAACCGCTGCCTGTATAATAACAGGCCCGGTATCCATCCCTTCGTCCACAAAATGCACTGTGCAGCCTGAGATCTTAACACCATAATCATTCGCCTGTTTCTGCCCGTGGAGCCCCGGAAAAGAAGGCAAAAGAGCCGGGTGTATGTTCATGACCCTGTTCGGATAAGCCTCCAGCAATGGCCTCCCTACTATTCTCATAAAACCGGCCAGAACAACAAGTTCGACCCCTCTTTTCTTCAGTTCAGAGGAAATCTCCCTGAAGTAGTCGTCCCGGGAGCTGTAGTTTTTGGGAAGCATGACAAGGGACTCTATCCCGTGTTTTTTTGCCCTCTCAAGCGAGTACGCGTCCGGGTTGTCAGTAATAAGCAGATTTATCTGCGCGCGGACATAACCTGTTTCTATTGAATCGATAATAGCCTGGAAATTAGAACCTCTGCCAGAAGCAAGCACTCCTATTTTCAGCGTTTCCATTTATTCCTCCGTCAAATTTTGTTAACCCGCAGGGCGAAAAAACAACGTATCGTCGGAATTTTCAGATCTCGCCATGGTAATTTTTCGCCAGAATTTGCCGACGGTGCATATTCAATG
This sequence comes from Nitrospirota bacterium, assembly GCA_029858145.1. Taxonomy (GTDB): domain Bacteria; phylum Nitrospirota; class Thermodesulfovibrionia; order Thermodesulfovibrionales; family UBA6898; genus JAOUFP01. Next base: position 7,275 of record JAOUFP010000129.1, read on the forward strand.
AATATATTTAATTAAATCAGGAAGTTTAGTATACTATAAATCAGCATATTATTTTTAATAATACTGTATTTCCAAGAAAAGAGGGGATATCATGGAAAAGTATGTATGTCCTGTCTGCAATAAAGCTACCTATACCGCTTACAGCGAAGCAGCCCACATTTGCCCTTATTGCAGCACCGAAAAAATACTGATACTGAGTCAGAAAGCCTTCAGCGGATTGCATGACGTTTCTGACACAAAGGTAATTTTTGACAG
>JAOUFP010000130.1 GCA_029858145.1 Nitrospirota bacterium
CTCCTCTCGCAAATCATGGCTGATTTGCCCGCTGTCTCGGTAATCATCATGACCGCGGTGAATGACCTGGAAAAAGCGGTCGAGTGCATGAAAAAAGGCGCCTTTGATTTCATCGTGAAGCCGGTCGAGCAGGAAAGGTTTCTGGCAAGTATCGGCAAGGCATCGGAGATATACAGCCTGCGCGATGAAATATCGAGCCTGAAGTCTTCCCTGCTCGATGGCGAACTCAGACATGCCGAGGCCTTCTCCCCGATTATCACCAGGAGTTCGAAAATGACGGCCATTTTCCGGTATATCGAGGCCATTGCGGGATCTGAGCAGCCTGTGATTATTACGGGAGAAACCGGCGTCGGAAAGGGCCTGCTCGCGCGGGCCGTCCACCGTGCCAGCGGCAGAAGAGGCGAATTCATTGCGGTCGATGTGGCAGGACTTGATGAGAATATGTTTTCCGATACGCTTTTCGGCCATGAAAAGGGGGCCTATACAGGCGCTGAAAGGAAAAGGGACGGATTGATCGGAAAGGGGTCCGGGGGCACTCTTTTTCTTGATGAAATCGGAGACCTCAACGAGGCCGTGCAGATCAAGCTCCTGCGGCTCATTGAAGAGAGAACGTACTATCCGCTCGGATCGGATTTTCAGAAAAAGAGCGATGCGCGCATAGTTGTGGCCACCCATAAAGACATCAGGGCCCTGGCGGCAGAAGGCCGGTTTCGCAGGGACCTGTATTACCGCCTCTGCAGTCATCACGTGCATATCCCGGCCCTCCGGGAGAGGACCGAAGACATTCCTCCGCTTGCCGACGCATTTCTTGACGAGGCAGCAGACGCACTGAAAAAGGGCCGGCCCCGGCCCCCGCTGGAACTGTACACCCTTCTCTGCGCGTATCATTTTCCCGGCAACATACGGGAACTCAGGGCGCTTATCTATGACGCGGTCGCGCAGCACCGTTCCGGGATGTTGTCTATGGAGAGCTTTAAAAAAGCGATCAAACCCGATTACGCGGCTGAAGAAAAAAAATCAGCGACTGCGGAAGCCGATGCCGGCATTTTGGTGAATATCTTCGGACATTATCCCACTTTAAAAGAGGTTGAGGAGTACACGATAGAGCAGGCGCTCAGGCTTTCCTGCAACAACCAGGGGATAGCTTCTTCCATGCTGGGGATCACCCGGCAGGCACTGAACAGCCGGCTGAAGCGAAGGAAGAGGGAAACATGCCCGGGCGGCAACGGGCGCGAGCAGCAGCCCTGACCCTGCGGGATGTATTTTTTTTAGTGTAAAACCGGGTCCACAATATATTGAGGGGCGTTCCCTGTTTCGCTTGCCGTTTGCCGGATACACCGGCGCGTTCTGCAGTTTTTGTCATCACAGGCTCTGCAACAAATCTTGCACAGTAAACGAATCTTGCACCGGTCCTGTTTCCCGCCGTTATATCTTCTCTTGAAAAAGGTCTGATCTGTAAGTACTTATTTGCCGCCGGCCCATTTATTCTGCAGTGGCACAAGACGTGCTTTATGACAGGTATCTTCAGGAAAAATGACTCTGGAAAAAACCGGGAGATACTTTTCAGGCGGCAAATACGGCTGCGGAAAAGCAGCAGCAGTTATCGCATACGCAGAAAGAGGATTACGTGAGATTTTTATGCAGGAGGCGTTATGGCAGTGCAATGGACTGAAGAATTGTCGACAGGCGTTGAGGAGATCGATGACCAGCACAAAGAAATGTTCAAATGGACAGAGGGCCTCTTAGACGCCTGCCGCCAGAGGAGGGGCAGGCAGGTTGCCGGAGACGTCATACGCTTCCTGGAAGAGTACGCGATAACACATTTTGCTACAGAGGAAAAATACATGTTTGAGCATGGGTATGCCGGTTTCCGTGACCATCAGGCAGAGCATATAGAATTCATGAAAAACCTCTTCCGCATAAAAAAACAGCTGGAGGCAGAGGGGCCGGGAGTACAGGTTGTGGTGCTCACGAACATTACGGTAATTGACTGGCTGAGCAGACATATCCGGAAGGTGGACGCGGCAATGGGCGCTTTTTTAAAAACAAAGCTTTCGATAAAAGGGGGAGTGCATGATGAAGAATCTTCAGCTTGTTGTATTTAGCGTGGGGAAAGAACTCTACGGCGTCGGCATCGACTCTGTCCAGGAGATAGTGAGGGTGCCTGATGTGACAGAGGTGCCGGACGCGCCGTTTTTCCTGGAGGGGGTCATCAATCTGAGGGGGAAGGTCATACCTGTTATTGATTTGAGGAGGCGGCTGAGACTTCAGGGAAAGGAAAAGACAAAATCCACAAGGGTGCTTGTCACGGAAAATGAGGGGAGCACGGGAGGGCTCGTGGGACTTCTTGTCGACGCGGTCTCCGAGGTCCGTAAGGTCCAGCCCGACGACATCGAAGATCCGCCCGAGATGGTATCGGCCATCGGCGTCGAATACATCACCGGGGTGGCGAAAATAGAGGAAAAGCTGATAATCCTATTGGATCTCAAAAGGGTGCTGAGTGTCGAGGACATGAAAAGAGTGGTGAGTTCCGTTGAAAGGGCGCCGGAGCCCCACGCGGTGTGAACGTCGGTGGACGTCATAATATAAATTTCAAATTTTCAAAAAGGAGGAATTCAATGCTGAATAACATGAAAATCGGGAAACGTATGGCCTTTGGGTTCAGTCTTATATTGATTTTATTGATCGGCGTCGGGATCGCAGGCTACTGGGGGGTCCATTCGGTCACTCAAACCACCCTCACCATGCTGGCATATGATGCACAGATCTCCGAAGACGCGGCGAGGGCTCGTGCCAATATAGTCGGATTGAGGAGATTCGAGAAGGATTTCTTTATCAACATCGGCTCGCAGGAGGCAGAGGCGAAATACATAAAGGAATGGTCTGACGAACTTGAACATCTGCAGGAAAGGACGAAAGAACTCGAAAAGGTGGTATACCTGAAAGAAGAAAAAGTCATGGTGGATACGATACAGAAGGATGTAGAGGATTACGCCTCCGGCTTCAATAAGGTAAAAAAACTCATACAGTCCGGACAGATAAAAACGACCCGTGAGGCCAATGAAGCCATAAACGAATATAAAGAACACGCGCACCAGATGGAGAAGGACGCTCAGGAACTCTCCTATGCGGCGACCGCCCGCATGGAGGCACAGGACAAGGTGGTGGCAGACTATTCCAGGCGGATAACGTATATCATGCTTACGCTGATTCTAATCGCCATCGCGCTTACGGTGGGGATCAGCATTCCGCTGACCCGCAGCATTACCGTGCCGGTCCTTTCGATAGCAGGCACCGCCAAACGGGCGGCTGAAGGAGACATCAATTATGAGATAGATATACAGCGGGTTGATGAAATAGGAACGCTTGCCGATTCCTTCAGGACGATGAGTTCCTATCTCAAGGAAATGGCCGGAATCGCAGAGGCGATCGCCGCCGGAGACCTGAGAGGAGATATAACGCCGAAGTCCGAGAAGGATGTGCTCGGCAATGCCTTCAAGAAGATGCTCGCAGGCCTCAGGGACATGATCGGCGAGATAAAGAGCGGCGCTGACCAGATGGCCTCGGCCTCGACCCAGATAGCCTCGACCTCCGAGCAGGCCTCCAGGAACAACGAGTCAGCTGCCTCTGCGGTTGAGGAGACCACCTCCACGATGCACGAGATGTCGGCGAATATCGGGAACGTTGCAAAGAACACCCAGGGCCAGGCATCGTCCGTCTCGGAGACTTCTGCTTCCATCGAGCAGATGGTCGCCTCGACGCGGAGGATAGCAGACACTGCCCGGCAGCTCGTTGAGTTGTCGCAGCAGACAAAGAAGGCCGTCGATGTCGGGCTGGAGTCTGTTGAAAACTCCGTAAAGGGAACGGACGAGATCAGCAGGGCGATAAGCCTTTCGGCAGACACCATCGGGGCCCTCGGCACAAGGGCTGAAGATATCGGCAAGATTGTCGATGTCATCGATGACATCGCAGAGCAGACAAACCTCCTTGCCCTGAACGCGGCGATCGAGGCTGCACGGGCCGGGGAGCAGGGGCTCGGCTTTGCCGTTGTTGCGGAAGAGGTCAGAAAACTTGCGGAACGTTCGGCAAAGTCCACGAAGGAGATCGCGGACCTCATAACCGGCATACAGAAAGAGTCCCAGGAGGCGGTAAAGCTCATGGACAAATCCATCCAGATAGTGGAGAAGGGCGTTGATCTGAGCAAGCAGGTTGGCAGTTCCCTCAGGAATATAGAAGGAAATGTGGTGGAGGTTGACCGGTACTCAAGGGAGATCGGCGCGGCCACTCAGGAGCAGTCGAGCGGCAGCACGCAGATCGCGAAGGCAGCGGAAAAACTGAGAGAGGTGACGCATGAGATAACGTCGGCGACCGAAGAGCAGGCCTCAGCCGCCGAGCAGATCGTGAAAACCATGGAGAAGATGAGGGAGATGATACACCAGAACGCCTCCGGCACAGTGGAGCTTGCCTCATCGGCTGAGCAGCTGAACTCCCAGGCCGAGAGGTTCCAGCAGGTGGTGGCCAGATTCCAGATCAATGGCGCTGAAGGGGCATCGATGGGGTGGACGGGCCCGCATAAAAAGGAGAAAACGTTCAGAAAGGGCGGCGGCAACGGTGAGCACAAACCGAAATCCGGGCACGAAGCAGAGGCTGTGAGGTGAGGTGATGCTGACCGATGAGGAGTTCAGGCTGTTCAGAAATCTCATATACGACGAGGCGGGGATTTACCTGAAGGAAGCGAGAAAAGACTTCCTCGAACACAGGGTGGCGAAAAGGATGGGAGTCAAAGGGCTGAGCAGCCCCTACTGGTACTACAAGCTCATCACGGACACAGAGAAGACCGAACTGCTTCTGCTGCTCGATCTTCTCACCGTGAATGAGACTTCATTTTTCAGGAACGGACCCCAGATGGAACTCTTCAGAAAGGTCATTTTGCCTGATGTGATGAGAATGAGATCCCGCGATATGCAGAAGAGATTGAGGATCTGGTCTGCCGGATGCTCGACGGGTGAAGAGCCTTATTCCGTAGCGATGCTCGCCCATGAGGCGATACGGAATGCCCCCTCCCCATTTCTTCCCCCGGATAAGGGGAGGGCAGGAGGGATGAGCGGGGGGGCGGAGGGATCGGACTGGGACGTAAGGATATTCGCGTCCGACCTGAGCCTTTCGGTCCTCGAAACCGCAAGCAAAGGAGAATATGCCTGGGATAAGGTCCGTGCCACCGTGGATGAGCATTATCTCTCCAGGTATTTTGACACGGACGGGACATGCTACAGGGTGAGGGACGAGATCAGGAAAATGGTTGTTTTTGATTTCCATAATCTGAAAAACGACAACGGCCTCAGCAACCTCGATATCATCTTCTGCAGGAATGTGATGATCTACTTCGATGAAGAGGAACAGAGGAGGCTCATCGATAAATTCTGCCGGAGCCTGAATCCGGGCGGCTACCTACTGCTCGGGCATGCAGAAAGCCTGCATGGACTGGGCACGGGGTTTGAGTTTGTCTATGACAATAAAGGAACTGCGTACAAGAAGCCTGAACAGGGGAAGAAAAGCGGAGCGTAATCATGTCAAATTTTTTGGGACACCTGAACGACGGAGAGCTTGAAGACCTCAAGAAGGTCTATTACTCTCAGGCATATGAAGCTGTTGAGAACCTCCAGGACCTGCTGCTCGCCTTTGAAGCAGCGCCTGAAGACGAAGAGGTCCTGAAGGCCATCAAGAGATATGTCCATACCCTCAAGGGAGACTCCAATTCCATCGGACTCACCTCGGTGGGGACCCTCTGCCACAGCATGGAGGACATTCTCTCATCGCTTATTGACGGAGCAGGAGAGCTGAAATGCGAGTGCATAGACCTGCTTTTCAGCAGTGTCGATATCCTCGGCAGACTGCTGAGCGAAAGCGAGGCAGGCACCGAGGGAACAGAGACAAAAGGGATTATGGAGCGGATAGAGGCCTTTTTGCAAGGTGATAACGGCCGGCCGGAAAAAAATCCCCCCTCATGCTCCCTCCGGAAAGGGGAGCCGGGCGGACGTGAAAGGGGATATGCAGGGCAGAAAATTCCCGCGGGTCCGGCGCTTACGGAATACCAGGAACTCCAGATACAGGACGCCATGGAACTCGGCAACGCACTCTATGAAATAGAAATAGCGTTTCACCCGAAGTGCGCAGACAGGGGGCCTGCCGCGTTTATGGTAACGCAGATGCTGAACGGCAAAGGACAGGTAATCCGTACGGTCCCGGACGTGGAAGGCGCTGATATTGACAGGGCGGACAGAATGACGGTCCTGTTTGCCACTCAACTGAGCAGGGAGAATATTACCAGGGATGCCTTTGTTGCGGGCATTACCGATGAGATACAGGTCAGGGACTTTGACGGCCTGTATCCGGGGGACCGGTCTCCCCTGTCAGATCACCGCGCCGGGGCCGCGGAGCAGGCGAACGCGCCGAACCCTGAAACCAGGGTGCCGGATGCCAGGAACGTGATACTGAGGGTCGAGGCCTCAAGAGTGGACAAGATAATGGATCTTGCGGGAGAGCTTATCATAGGCCGTTCCATGATAGATCAGGTGGCAAAAGACCTGGAAGACGGCGCCACGGCGGACGAAATCGCCGGCAGGCTCTTTGCCGCAAATGCATACCTGGAGCGCACTGCCTCTGATCTCCAGAAAGGGATAATGACGATGCGCATGGTGCCGATAAGCTATGTCTTCAGGAAATTCCCGAAGATCGTGCGGGATCTCTGCGCCGAAAAAGGCAAAAAGGTGAGACTGGAGGTGCGGGGGAAAGAGACGGAACTCGACAAGAGCATCGTCGATGCACTGAGCGAGCCCCTTTCCCATATTTTCAGGAATTTCATCGACCACGGCATAGAGGAGCCTGCCTATAGGAGAGCAACCGGCAAACCCGAAGAAGGGGTAATCTCGCTCAACGCGTATCACGAGGCAGCCCAGATCGTCATCGAGGCCTCTGATGACGGCAGGGGAATCGACCGGGAGATGCTCAGGAAAAAAGCCGTTGAGAAGGGCTTCCTTACCGAAGAGGAGAGCGGGAAGCTGTCTGATCAGGATGCGGTCAACCTGATCTTTCTTTCGGGCCTGAGCACATCGGAAACAGTGAGCGGAACCTCGGGGAGAGGTGTCGGGATGGATGCGGTCAAGTCAGTCGTTGACGCCATGAAGGGCTCCATCGAGGTGGAATCGACACCGGGCGAAAGGACCATGTTCAGGCTGAGGCTTCCGCTTACCCTGGCGGTGATAAAGGCGCTGCTGTTTGAGGTGGGCCGGAGGCTTTACGCAATACCTGTTTCAGCCGTCACGGACGTCACGAGGATCATGCTGGATGATCTCGTGACCGTAGATGGAAAAGACACCTTTCTCCTGAGGGAAAGGATAATCTCGGTCATCCGACTGAAGGAGTTATTCAACATCGACGGAGAAGACGGCAAGAGGAAATTCATCCTCATCCTGGGCATCGGGAGCAGGAAGATCGGGATCCTCGTGGATCGCATCAAGGGACAGCAGG
>JAOUFP010000131.1 GCA_029858145.1 Nitrospirota bacterium
AGGAAGTCGTTACCGCGGCTCCGGTCAAGATCAAGCCGGTGGAAGCTTCAGCAGAAAAGAAAAAGACCGACCTCCTGATCATCGGTGCCGGTCCTGCCGGCCTGACTGCCGCGATATACGCGGAAAGAAGCGGGCTGAAGTCAGTCGTTGTAGAAAAGGCGAATATCGGCGGACAGGTCGCGATCACTCCGGTCGTCGAGAACTACCCCGGATTTACAAAAATAGGCGGCAAGACGCTCATGGACATGATGGCCCAGCAGGCGATTCAATATGCTGATATCCACGAAGGAGAAGAGGTGCTTGAAATTCAGAAAGCCGGCGATGCCTTCGGAGTAAAGACAAACAAAGCGACATATGAGGCGAGGGCAGTCCTCCTGACCACCGGAGCAGAAAGCAAAAAACTGGCGATTCCGGGAGAAAAAGAATTTCAGGGCCGGGGGATCAGCTATTGCGCGGCCTGCGACGGCTATTTCTTCAAGGACGGGAAAAAAGTCATCGTCGTCGGCGGAGGAAATACGGCTGCTTCTGAGGCGCTGTATCTGAAAAATATAGGTGTGGATGTCACGATCGTTCACCGGAGAGATACTTTAAGGGCAGAGATGTTTCTTCAGCAGGGCCTTAAAAACAACAATATCCCCATCTTATGGAATACCGAGGTGAAGGAGATTATCGGGGACAAATTCGTTACCGGTGTCCTGATCGAAAATTCGGAAGAGAAGTCTCAGAGGAGCATGCCGGTCGACGGCGTCTTTATTGCGATAGGATATACCCCGAACAACGACCTGGCAAAAAAACTCGGTATTAAAACCGATGAGGAAGGGTATATAAAAGTTGATCCGGGACAAAGGACGAATATAAAGGGCATTTACGCTGCAGGCGACATCACCGGCGGCATCAAGCAGATCGTTACGGCTGTCAGTCAGGGAGCAGTCGCCGCATCCACTATCTTTGAAGACATCTCAAGCCCGTACTGGAAAAAGAAAGGATAACCGCCCCATCAGGAGTCATTCCTGGCTGAGAAGATCCTTTAAGCTATCATTACCTTCCAGTTGAACCGCAGTTCCTAAACAATCCGGTTTCTTATATAATGGAGAAAATACATGTGCTTCGGAGGTGTTTATGAGAATCGAGCTTGAAGGTACCCTTATTAAAATGACGCCTGAGAGCGACAGCGAGAAAAAGGAACTGAACCAGTTGTGGACGATACTCATCGATTGCGTCAAGGAGAACAAAAAATTAGTGCCGGTAGGACAGTATATCCCCGGCATGAAAGAAGTAGCGGTCTTCAATATCGAGTAGTTATGGGGGAGAGCAACTATGGCGCGCCGGAAGGTGGCGGTGACAACCTACGCCGGTTACAGGAGCGCGGAGCGGCCGGTCTCCTTTGGTCTTGAGGGGGAAAAGATCGTCATTGCAGAGGTCCTCAGCCGGTGGGTTGAGCAGGACGCTGAGGACAAAAGGCAAAGACGCTGTTTCAGGGTAAAGGGCGATGACGGTTTTACCTACCTGCTTTCCTATGTCGAGCAGACAGGGGAGTGGTATCTGGAATAATCTTTATGGCATATAACATCGCTCTCCGCAGCCGCATTAAAAATGTTGTTGAGCACTGGAAAAACACTACCGAAAAAAAGATGTTCGGGGGCATCTGCTTCCTCCTGAAAGGCAACATGTTCTGCGGTGTCTACAGGGATTTTCTCATACTCCGCCTGGGCGAAAAAGGCGCTGAAGAAGCACTGCAATCGGAGCACGCCCGTCCTCTCGACGTCACCGGCAGACCGATGAAGGGATGGGTCATGTTCGGGCTTGAGGGATTTCAGACTGACGATGAGCTGCAGGCCCTGCTCGAAGAGGCACGCGACTTCGCCTCAACATTGCCGCCCAAATAATGACTCTGGCAGAGCTATAGTTCTCACACCTACCTTCAGATCATGTTATAAAAAAGTTAGAAAGGGCAGGAGGATATGGATAATCCTCTGCTTACAAATCTTTAGGTGTGTCCATCACATCGGGGGAAGGTCAAATCGACAAGGTCGTTCAGCATCTTGGGGTTTGTCTTTCCTTTCATCGCCTTCAGCACCTGACTCTGAAATTTTTGCAGAAAGAATATCACCACAAATGGAAAAGCATTGTGATTCAGGTCACGTTCTTGATTCCAGTAAACGAGTTACATTAGGAAGAAATCTACTGAGCTTAACATATGGGAAAACAATATGAAGGAGGTATTCCATGGCTGAACAAAATAAGAAAGGTGCGCTGAAGCATGTCATGATCAATCTTGGCGTCATGCTGGTGCTGGTTGGATCGACGGCGGTGAAAGGGGACAACCTCACATTCTTTTTTATGGGCTTGATTCTCCTTGCGCTGCAGATATTCGAGTTCAATGGAGTGGCCGCGGCGAAACTCGTCATGGGCGAGATCATTCTCTCGGCCACGCTGGCCATTGCCGCCGTTACGCAGCTCTTCATGTCCAGGAGTTTTAGTACGCCGCAGTCCTTTCTGGTGGTCCTTCTCCTGGGAGTTATCCTGATCATCGTCGACTCGATCCGGGAGTTCGTGGAGTTGGAGTAGGGAGTGCCCATTCGAAAGTTCAAGACTACCTATACCTACAAGCGAGGATGCTCGTCGCTAAAATGCAAATTCTGCATGTTGAGTAGTTCAAAGGAGCTAAGGGATAATGGAGGCCTTGAAACCATAAGCCTATCTGGGCACCAGAGTCGGAGGAGCCAGTGGTGCACCCACCCTATCTGCGGAGGATAGAAAACAACGGAATAACAATGTTGGGCATAAAATAAATGAACCAAAGGAGAATTGAATGAAACTACAAAAAATGTTATTCACGGTGTCGGTCGTATTTTTGCTTGTTTCATCAGCAACAGTAGCGGCAGCAGGCGATTTTGACTGGATACAGGATTTTAACATCAGGGCTGAAGCTGATCCGTCAGGATTCAGGGCAAGACTTGCTGCCCGTTTTAATATAGGTGGCACACAGATCACTGCCGTACTCAGCAATGTTGAAAGACCCGCAGATGCCTATATGGTATTACGCCTTGGAGAAATGTCAGCAAGGCCAACAGATTATGTTATCGAGAAATATAAAACCGGAAAAGGTAAAGGCTGGGGTGCACTTGCGCAGAGCCTGGGTATCAAACCCGGATCAAAGGAATTCCATGACCTGAAGCGTGGCAGCGATTTTTACAATGACAATGATAAAGGTAAAGGCAAGGGAAAAGGCAAAGGCAGAGACTGAAGGTGAGAACAATGTTCTATAGAAATGTAAATATGAGAGCATGATTGCCTAACTGGGGCACGCAGCGTGTCGCCAACAAACTTATCAAATCAAACAACTTCTTTTAATATGGAAAAAGTTAATATATCAATATGGACGATACTGAGAATGTGATACCTGAATTTGAAGCCAGGTATGATGCCGGATCAGGTGACAACACGACTGATTCTGAAAATAATAGTGTAGAAGATACCGCCGTCAAGAAGTTTAATATTCAAATCTCCAGAACTTACCCTATCTTGAGAGAGTTCAGTCATACAGGCGTGGGCGGAGATGTCTGCCTCATTGACCGGAACGGCTCGCAGAGCATACTCAAATTCTACAGATCTGACAGGGTCCCGAACGAGGAGGGCATCAGGAAGGCAAAGGGACTTGGCGAACAGCTGAGCAATTTTGTCATACGTATTTATGAGTATGGGTTTGATGAAAATACGAAGAGATGGTATGTGATTCAGGAATACGCTAAACAGGGGTCGCTGAAGGATCTTGCTGAAACGAAGATTAATCCCGACGATTTGAACCTGATGTTAAAAGAGATCATTGAAGGACTGAAGGTCCTTCATCAAAACAATGTTCTTCATCTCAACCTGAAGCCATCAAACATTCTCTTGAGAGAGACGCATCCGCCTCAGCCGGTTTTCACGGACTTTTCCCTTTTCTCGCTCATTGAATTTCAAGACATGAAAAAGCTCACGCACTTAAAAGACAGACCGCTTTACTCTTCTCCCGAGCTTCTGGCAGGTGTTGTTGGACGAGAGGCGGACTACTGGTCCCTCGGCATGATAATACTTGAATTACTGGCCGGAAGACATCCGCTTGATGACCTCGATGACAAATCGATAGTTGACATTCTTTCTGCAAAAAGCATATCGATTCCGGAGCATATTCCCGGTGATTGTAAAATCTTGTTGAGAGGTCTTCTGAACAATGACCCCAAAAAGAGGTGGGGATATGCTGAAGTCAGGAGATGGCTCGAAAGGGAGACAGACATGCCTGTGTGTTTCCCGGATATCACAGAGGGCCCCGGGGGGAAAATACAAAAAAACAATACGCTGCCTTACAAGTTTAACCATAAGGAATATTTTTCGATCGGGCAGATGATTCCGGCTTTCTTGAAAAGTGAGGAAGCATGGAAAGCGGCGAAAGATCACCTGTCACAGGGTAATATTTCAAAGTGGCTTCTGAAAAATTGCGACGAAAAGGCGAACTCGCGTATCGACCTTATCAGGGAGCAATCTGGCGGCGACCCCGAACTGGCGCTCATCAGTCTCATATATACATTTAAAAATGATCTCCCTTTTATCCTTTATGGCAAGCTGATAACCCGTAAGAACCTGCATATTTATGCGGTCAGAAGCTTAAAGCATGAGAACTCGAGAGGAGAGGAGTCAATTATCAACTACCTCCTGAGTGGAAAGCTCATCGAATATTACAGGGAGTATATGATGCTCACGTCAAAGGCGGATGACGACCTGATGAGTCTGTTAGAGGCTGTCCGAAAGGCGGTGTCCAGACAAGAGAATTATCACGCAAAGGTGGGTACGTTATTGAAGATGCTGGGCATACTTGCAACACCTTCTGCGTATATGCTGCCATCTAAAATAAGCAATAATTTAATCGGGAATCTGTATTTTCTGGCCGACAATGTTGATACCATCATCACCCGCGAAGCATACGATGAGATGATCGGCGACCTGATCATACCTGAAGAGATGCAGGAAGAGATCAATAATGCCTTATCCGCGGAACTGTCTACAGAATACTTAAAAGGGTTGGAAAAACTCAGGCAAGGCTCTTTATTGACAAAGGGTGAACTGAATAAACTACAGGCTGAATATATTTTGCCGCTATGGCTGGAGGGGGATATCCTCGGTAAAGAAACTGCCAGATACGTGGCTGCGATGAACCTCTTACTGAAATTGAAGGGAGAGGGGCTTTTTATAAAGAAGAATGATTTTCTGGACTATTTCAGAAAATATGTTCAGTTTATCGGATATCTTGTCGATAAAACAGGTGCGCTTCAGAATAGTCAAAAGGGGGAGACACCTGAGCAAAGATGGTTCAGATTGATAAGGTGCGATGTTGCGTATGAGGACTATATCAGGGTGGCCAGACATATAAAAAACAATGTAACGCTGTCGGTGTTTCCATACATTGACGAAATATTGAAGAGAGTTGCTACGCACTCCATTTCTTCCGATTCCATGAAAGATATTATCGCATACCTTGAGGCCCTTAAGTCAGGTGAGGTCAAATGGGATGATGCTGATAAACAGATAGTGAAAGAGCTCCATTCGCTTATTTTCAGAAGGAAGGATGGCCCCATTCACTTGTTCGATAAAATCACAGAAGGAGTATTCGGGAAATTTTTACAGAGTTTCATGAAGATTGTGATCGGGACTGATGCGGATGAGCGAACAAGAGAAATGGAATCGGCTTTCGCAGGCGTTTTGGGGGGCGCTTGCCTGGGTGTTATGGCATGGCTGCTTATCGCAAGTCTCGAATTGGAAACATCATTCTACGGACCTGTCATTTTGGGACTGTTGCTTGGTCTGCTCAGAAAGTCGCTCTCCCTGGCTGTCCTGTGCGCATTTGCAGGTTTTGCCGGAGTTTTTTTTCTCGAACGGGAAACGCTCTTCGAGGTAATTTATATGTTCCCGATAGCAATTATAGGTACTGCGAAGTTAGGGGCATTCATAGGGAAAAGGATAAATAAATTTTCTTTTTACGACGATATTTTCGGAAAATATAATAACAGGATACTTGATGTATTGAGTGCTACTGAAGCAGCTTCGAATTGAGACAACCATTGAGCTTCTGACGGGAAGCAATTCCACCAGAAGCTTAACATAAGTCCGACAGGCTCTTAGACCTTTGATCCCTGTTGACTCGGAGGTGCAACAAATACCCCGGCCTCTGCTCCCACTGCTCCACAAATAAGGAGATCGACTTCATCAGGATCCTTCAGGAGAAATTCTGAAAACAGGTTGTCGGCACGGTGAAGGATAAGCCGTGGAATGTGGTGATTAAGAAGCTTTAGGTTCTTTGCGCATTGCCCCTTGTAAGTCGCACTCCATATACTCCTAACGGTGCCGCGGAGTATAATTGATAGTTTCTGCAACGGCCTGCCGCTCAATCTCTCTCTTACTCTAGAAACTCCCGTTCATTAACATAGTTTGTAGATTAGAAATAAGTTTAAATTGACAGTTTCAAATTCGCTGATAAGATAAAACCATAAAGATAGTTAGGCATTCCTGACAAAGCTAAACGCACCGTGAGGGGCGGGCAACTGAGTATGGGGAAAGTCGAGGCGTATCATGACTAACATTACAAATGCGGTGTTATCCAGACGGACTAATATTACATTTCGGCATTGCAGTCGAAAAAAGTATACGATAAGTTCGTGATGATAAACACCGGACAAGTGCTCAACGGTCGCGAGTGGCTGGCGAACGGCACTGCTCTTTTAATCAGACTTTATTCACTCCATTTCACCATATTTCTTTCCCTTTTATTTTTCGCATCTGTGGTATTCGGTGAGACGACACAGATCAAATCGGATCAACATCTGATATCGGGAGATTCCCCGAAGCAAGATGCGTTATCGCAGATGCGTGAAGCAGACGCGCTTCCTGCTCAAGTTCTTATCCCAGGCGTGCCATTTATCAGTTGGCAAGAGGCTGCACGGATTAAGTACCCCGATAAAAACATCGTCAACCCCTCTATTGTCGCAAGTTTTGGAATGGTCTTCAAGTTTTTGGGAAAAGACGAGAAACTTATCGAGTCGCGCGATTTTGCGAAATCAAGTGGCCTACAAGTTGTGTCTGACAAGTCTTCTGGTAAATCCTGGACGATCAGAGATCTCAAGGCTTCTCTCGCCCAACGACATCCTGTGGTAGTCGCTCTTCCACTGACCCCTATGGCTCATCCCCTTTACTTCACATTTGAGCTCTTTATTAAATTAGGACAAATTAAAGGCGTGGCACTCAACGATAAGGGCAGACCTCGCTCAAACGCCCTGGGACGAATGATGTCATTGGAAGACTTAAAAAAAATAGCGGATCAAATTGAGATGAATCCTATCAGAGAAAGCGTTTTGATAGCGGGTCGAGTCGTGATCGGTTATAACGATGATAAGAAGGTTTTTATCGTTCATGACCCGACATTTGGCCCCGCTTTTGAATTCAGCTACGATGACTTTGACAAAATGTGGGAGGCTGCAGACAGAAA
>JAOUFP010000132.1 GCA_029858145.1 Nitrospirota bacterium
CGCGAGTGATGCTTCTGCAAAAGGCGTGATGGTATGCCTCTCCGATCATCCGCTCGTAACGGTAGAGACCTTCAATACACTCCTTCATATTCATGAACAGAAGCCGGAAAAAATACTCATCCCCGAATACAACGGGGGAAAAGTGCACTCTGTCTTATTTCCGGTACAGATCATCCGTCAGGTTTTTTCCCGCTTATACCTGAGAGAAATCATATCCGGTTGTCATGTCAGGGCAAAACATATCCAGGTCATGGATGAAGGCATCCTTTTCGATATGTATACAAGGGAAGATCACGAAAATATTCTCAAAAGACTTTAATTGCACATCCTGTGCCCACCTTCGCCCTTCGCCCTTCAGTTGCCCGCTTTTCCATAATTCGCCCGAATTTATCCTGTTCACATATTTCTTCTTTACAATCAGCACTTCATTTCACTAAACTGTGTTTCACAGTCAGTGGCAGTCAGGCGCACTGTCCCAAGGGACGCGGCATGCCTGGCGGGCAAGGAGAAGTATTTAGAGAATAGCTGGCTTTCGTCCCAGCCACCAGAGGCCGGGCATTCGGCGGCTATCCTCGTAGAACTGTTGTTCGGGGTTCAAAGAAATGACTCCAGCCGGGACAGCAAGGCAGTCTTAAGTGGCGGCAACAGCCCCTGGCCGGGCGATTTTCAGAGGAGAGATGTTGGCACCTGCTCTGCAAGACGCCCCCTTGATTCTTTAAGCTGAAACTCATATATGGCCGACTCGAGAGGTGAACTGTGAAAAGAGGTTTCTTATTTCCATCATCGGGATTCAGGAACTGCTGAATGGAAACCAGGGAGATTGACGAACGACAGCTGTACAATAGCAATATAATACGCAGTTTTATTCGACTTATCGATAAAAAGTACAGCTCCATCGATATGGACGACCTGCTGGAGTACGCCGGGATGAAGACGTATCAGATCGAGGACGACGGCCACTGGTTTACACAGAAACAGGTTAACCTTTTCCATGAGCGGCTGGTCCGGTTGACGGGGAAGAAAGATATTGCAAGGGAGGCAGGAATGTATTCCTCTTCCCGCGACGGCATGGGGCCGATGCGCAGTTATCTTCTCAGTCTGATGGGATTGCCCAGAATTTACGAACTCATGGGAAAATGGACGACGAAATTTACCCGCTCCTCTGTCTACGCTTCCAAAAAAATTGCGCCGAACAAGGTGGAAATCACCGTTACGCCGCATGAGGGGGTGAGGGAAGAGCCGTTCCAGTGTGAAAACCGGCTCGGCTATGTCGAGGGCTTTTCCAGACTCTTTAACGCCAGTCCTCCGAAGGTGCAGCACCCGGAGTGTCTCTTTCGCGGCGACAAGGTATGCCGCTACATCATCTCCTGGCAGGAGCCTGCTTCCGCCCTTTGGCGCAAGGCGCGTAATCTGACAACACTGCTTTTGAGCGCTGTCGGCCTTTATTCGCTCTTCCTGTTGCCGCTCAGTCAAACCGCTTCGCTCATCCTTCCGCCTGCTCTTATTGTGGGCCTGTTTTTTTTCTGGGCGGCCGAAAGATCCAGGAACCACGAATTACAGAATGCTCTCGATGAAATCTCAGCCTCTACCGATGAAAAGATGGAGCAGATCAGCGTCAACTACGACAATTCGCTTCTCATCAATGAAATTGGCCAGGCCTTCAGCTCGGAAATGGATATTGAGGGTGTATTGGAAAAGATATCAGACATCCTGCGGAAACGGCTGGCCCACGGCCGGGGACTGTTCATGCTGGCAAACCGTGAAAAAGACGGGCTCATTTTCCGCACCGGCTATGGATTTACGGAAGAGCAGCTTGGCAGGCTGAAGGGAATCATCTTCCGGCTGGACACCCCGGAATCTTGCGAGATGTTTTCGGTCTCCTTCCATGAAAAAAGACCTGTCATAGTCAATGACCTGGATGAGATAAGGGATACCCTGTCACCCTGCGACAGAGAGTACGTCGGAATGACAGGGTCACTGTCTCTGATATGCTGCCCCATTGTCTACGAAGATGAGCCGCTGGGAGTCCTGGTCCTAGACAACGCAGACAGCAAAAAGCAGTTCCGCCAGAGTGACGTCAACCTTTTGATGGGGGTCGCATCCCAGGTCGCGTCGAGAATCCATTATATCATGCTCGAAACCCAGCTCCGTCAGACCCAAAAAATGGAGGCGGTGGGCAGTTTGGCCGGCGGCATTGCCCACGATTTCAACAACATCCTTACCTCGATCCTCGGATACAGCGAAATGATCATCTCGATGCTGCCGGAGGGTGATCCGATAAGGGAGAAGGTGCGGGTCATCTACCAGAGCGGCGAAAAAGCCGCGGCCCTTACCAGTCAACTGCTGGCATTCAGCCGGAAGCAGTTCCTGGATATGAAGGTGAACAACCTCAATACTATAGTCGAAGACCTGAG
Organism: Nitrospirota bacterium; assembly: GCA_029858145.1. Classification (GTDB taxonomy): domain Bacteria; phylum Nitrospirota; class Thermodesulfovibrionia; order Thermodesulfovibrionales; family UBA6898; genus JAOUFP01. Next base: position 2,415 of record JAOUFP010000132.1, read on the forward strand.
CAGGATGCTGGGCAGACTGATAGGCGAAGATATCGTGACGGAGCTGCGCACCCAAAAACAGGTGGGAAACATCATGGCTGACGTCAGCCAGATAGAACAAATTCTCCTGAATCTGGTGGTCAACGCAAGGGATGCGATGCCAAATGGAGGACATCTGGCCATCGAAACAGGAGAGGCGTTCCTTGATGAAAAATATGCCGAAAGCCACAACGGCGTGAAGCCCGGAGCCTATGCGGTGCTGACGGTATCCGATACCGGCATGGGGATGAACCAGACTGTGCGGGAGAGGATCTTCGAACCCTTCTTTACCACCAAGGAAGCGGGCAAAGGCACCGGACTGGGACTGAGTACTGTTTACGGCATCGTGAAACAGCACAGAGGTCATATAAATGTATACAGCGAACCAGGCAAGGGAACGACCTTCAAAATCTTCTTCCCGCTGGTGAGCGGACGGGTCGAGGAAAAATCCCTGAAGGAGTCGAGGACCCTGAAGGGAGGGGCAGAGACGATACTGCTCGTGGACGACGACCCATCCATCCGCAGGATGGTTGTAGACACCCTGGACCCCCTGGGATACACGCTTATTGAGGCTGCCTGCGGCGAGGAGGCACTGAGGCTGAGCAGAGCTACAAAAGCAAAGATCGAACTGCTCCTCAGTGACGTGGTCATGCCCGGCATAAATGGACGACAGCTGCTCACTGCCCTCAAAAAAGAGCGGCCGGAAATAAAGGCGTTATTGATGTCCGGTTATCCCGACCATGTTGCGGCACGTATCGGAGAACTTGACCCCGGCGTTGCTTTCATCAACAAGCCGTTTTCCCCTGTATCGCTGACAGACAAAATACGGGAGGTGCTGGATAAAAGCCGGGCGTCAGCCTGAACAGGACAATAATTATCAGCTTCGCAAAAAAATCCGGCGCTTATAATGCATACTTCTTCTGAAACGGCAGTCATCGTAAAAAATCAGGAGGGGGCAAAACTTACTGCATACAGCAGTCTTCATTTTGTCCCCCGTCAAAAACATGATAAATCGGGTCTGCAGCGCCCTGCGGTTGCACTTTCTCGCCCTGTTGGTATTTAATATCCGGATATGCCGGAACTTACACCGTTAATGAAACAATATGTATCCATCAAGGAACAGCATCAGGACTGTATTGTGCTTTTCAGGCTGGGTGATTTCTATGAAATGTTCGGTGAGGACGCTGAAACCGCTTCAAGAATCCTCCAGATAGCACTGACAACAAGAGATAAATCCAAGGACGACCCGATGCCCATGTGCGGGGTACCCTATTTTGCCGCTGAATCTTATATCTCCAAACTGATAAGGGCCGGCCATAAGGTTGCGGTGTGTGAACAGATGGAAGACCCGAGGGACGCAAAGGGGATCGTTGCGAGGGAAGTGGTAAGGGTCATCACGCCGGGCACGCACACTCCGGAAAACCCGAAAGAGAACACTTATATCATCAGCATACTCCCCTCAGGCAACAAGCACGGGATCGCGGCAGCGGATATATCAACCGGTCAGTTTGTCCTCTTCGAAACGAGCGAGAACATCGAGGACGAGGTCAACCGTTTCGACCCCAAAGAGATTCTGATGCCTGCAAGCCTCAAAGACAGCATACATTATGAACAGACATTGTCGGGGTTCTACATTTCAAGCATCGATGACTGGCTGTATGATTATGCCGAGGCCTTTAAAACGCTCCTGACGCATTTCCGGGTATCATCGCTCGAAGGATATGGCTGCGACGGATTTACTGCCGCAATTGCAGCCGGAGGAGCACTCATCCAGTATCTTGAAAACACACAGAAAGGTCTACCCGCATTCAAGAAAATAACTATTCTCCAGCAGACTGCCAACATGTTTCTGGACGCGGCGACCCAGCGGAACCTCGAATTGACCCACAATCTCAAGGACGGATCGCGCGAAAACACCCTGTTGTGGGCCCTTGACGAAACCCTGTCGCCGATGGGCGGCAGATTTCTGAGGGCTGCACTCCTGAGGCCCCTTACGGACATCCCGGAGATTAATAAACGGCAGGCCGCGATCGAATCTCTCGTGGAAGATTATGAACTCATGGAGACCCTCAGGACTTCACTGAGAAACATGCAGGACCTGGAAAGACTCGTCTCAAGAGTATCTTCAGGAACCGCAAACGCGCGGGATATGATAGCCATAAAAAATTCGCTTTCTTACCTTCCGAAGATTAAAAAAGCGCTCTCTTTTTCAAAGGAGCATTACCTGAAATCCCTCTCCGGTTCAATCTCGGAATTCTCCCTCCTCAAGGATCTCCTCGGAAAGGCCATCGTTGACAACCCTCCCCCCGGCATGCGGGACGGCGGGATAATACGGGACGGATACCATGCCGAAGTGGATGCGCTCAGGAACATTTCGACACGGGGCAAGGACTTTATCGCTGAAATGGAGATCAGGGAAAAAAAGAGAACCGGCATATCTTCCCTGAAAATCGGCTATAACAAGATCTTCGGCTACTATATTGAAGTCACGAAAAGCAACCTTGACATGGTGCCCGAAGACTATATAAGAAAACAGACCCTCGTCGGCGGCGAAAGGTTTATAACTCCCGAACTGAAAGAATATGAAAACAAGGTGCTCGGTTCCGAAGAAAAGCTGAAGAATCTCGAAAAGGAAGTCTTTGACGAGGTTCTCAAATCCGTTCAGGAGGAATCTGACCAGATATTTATTACAGCGGGTACGCTGGCTGCTGTTGATTTTCTCGCTTCTCTGGCGGTAGTGGCAAAACGCCACAATTATGTCAGGCCCCGGCTTGTCGAGGAATGCGTCATTGATATAACCGACGCGAGACACCCTGTGCTCGAACGGGTCCTTACAGACGAACGGTTCGTGCCCAATAATACGTATATCGACATGCAGGACAGCAGGCTGCTGATACTGACAGGCCCGAACATGGCGGGCAAATCCACCTACATGAGACAGGTCGCACTTATCGTGCTCATGGCCCAGACTGGAAGCTTCGTGCCCGCCGCATCGGCACAGATCGGCATAACGGACAGGATATTCACCAGAATCGGGGCTTCTGATTTTCTTTCGAAAGGCCAGAGCACCTTTATGGTGGAGATGATAGAGGTGGCCAACATCGTGAATAACGCCACCGAAAAAAGCCTGATCATACTGGATGAGGTTGGAAGAGGGACAAGCACCTTTGACGGGATAAGCATCGCCTGGGCGCTCGCCGAACATATCCTCAACAGGATCAGCGCGCGAACCCTGTTCGCTACCCATTACAACGAACTTACCGAACTGTCGCTTATCCATGACGGGGTAAAGAACTATAATATTTCTGTCAGGGAATGGGGAGATGAGATAATCTTTTTGCGGAAGATCGAGGAAGGTCCTGCAGACAAAAGCTATGGCATACAGGTGGCGAGGCTTGCCGGCGTTCCCGACGCCATCATAAGCCGCGCAAAAGAAGTGCTATATAACCTGCAGAACGAGTCGCTGAACGAGGCCGGCAAGCCCAGACTCCCCGGAGGAAAAGCGAAAAAGCGCAGAGAGCAGCTCGACTTGTTTTCATCCGCTCATGAGGCGGTCATCAGCGAATTGCTTAATCTCGATACCGCCGGGCTCACCCCTGAAGAAGCCCTTTCAATCATTATCGAACTCTCGGGCAAATTAAGGTTTTGAGCCACATTTATTTCCGTCAAGCCTGCGCGTCGAACGTTCATTTTCTCTTTCTTGACAAAGCTCAAAATGCTATGATAAGAAATCACATTACGCTATTTCGAAAAGGAGGCACTGATGAATCCCGACGATTTCAAATATCACAAAGAACACACATGGGTGAAGGTTTCCGGGAAAAAGGGAAGAATAGGGATCACTGATTACGCGCAGGACGCTCTGGGAGACATTGTATACATAGACCTTCCTGAAGTGGACTCCACCGTTGAGGCGAATACCGAGATATCCGAGATCGAATCCACAAAGGCGACCTCCTCCGTGATTTCACCGGTCAGCGGGAAGATACTGGAAGTAAACGAAGATCTTTCGGAATCACCCGAGATCATCAATGAAGAACCTTACGGAAAAGGATGGATTGCCGTCATCGAACTGGAAAATGATGCCGAACTCGACGATCTCATGGACGCGGCAGACTACGGAAAATATACAGAAGAAGAATCGAAATGAAACTGGCTATCCTTGGGGCAGGTCCCGGGGGATATGTCGCGGCAATCAAGGCGGCACAACTGGGGGCGCGGGTAACGGTCATAGAAGAAGCAGAGGTGGGCGGCACCTGCCTGAACTGGGGGTGCATTCCAACGAAAACGATGCTTGCCTCTTCTGAACTTCTTTCAAAGGCCAGGGAACTCGATAAGTTCGGCATCGAACTCAGAGGCGAACTTATTCCCAACCTTGCCAGAATAGTCGAAAGAAAAAACAGGGTGGTCAACACCCAGGTAAAGGGCATCAGAGGCCTTTTCAAAAGCTGGGGCATAACCCTGAAAGAAGGCAGGGGGCGGCTCATCTCTCCGAAAGCAATAGAAGTGCGGACAAAGGATGGAAACAGCGAACAAATAGAAGCTGATTCAATCATTATCGCAACGGGCTCGCGGCCCGCGCGGTTTCCCGCGTTCCCCTTCGACGGAAAGAACATCATATCATCTACGGAAGCGCTTGAACTTACGGAAATACCCAAAAGCCTTCTGATCATCGGTGCCGGCGTCATCGGCTGTGAATTCGCCTGTATCTACCGGGAACTCGGCACGGAAGTCACCATTGTCGAGATGCTCCCGAGGGCTGTCGCAACCGAAGACCACGATATATCAGAACTCCTCGAAAAGGAACTGAAAAAGAAAAAGATCACCCTTTTCACCGAAATGAAAGTTGAGAACGCAGAGATAAAAGACGATGGTGTGCATGCATTCCTTTCCGGCGGCAAAGAGGTCGTTGCGGAAAAGGTGCTGGTTTCGATCGGCAGGGAGTTGAACAGCGGTGACATAGGCCTTGAAGAAGTCGGCGTTACGAGGG
>JAOUFP010000133.1 GCA_029858145.1 Nitrospirota bacterium
ACAGATCGTTTATCCAGGGTAACAGAGCGGGAAGCGGCGGTGGTATATACAATTCAGGCACATCAAATATCATAAACTCTGTTATTTCCGGGAACTCAGCTGACCGAAGTTCCGTTGACGGCGGTGGTGTTGCAGGGAGTAATTACAACTTAATAAACAGCACCGTGGCCGGGAACTATGCTGCCCGCTACGGTGGGGGAATATCCGCAGGCAGCGGCGTGACTATTGCAAACAGTGTCCTGTGGGGTAATACAGCCGGCACTTCGTCACCGCAAATTAATGGAACGCCTACTGTTTCGTACTCCGATGTCGGGCAAACCGGCTATCCATCTGGAACCAATATTAACGCTGATCCGCGGTTTGTAAATCTGCAGCAGGCGACAAGCGGTTACCCGACAACGGCTGGCAACTACCACCTCTGCTACGCCAGCGGTGTTCCTGATGCCGCATGCACTGCCCTTTCGCCATGCATTGATTCTGCTTCTGCCTCAAATGCTCCGTCTGATGATATTGATCGGCAACCGAGGCCGCTGGGAAGTGGATATGAAATGGGTGCGGATGAATTTGCTGTCATTTTCACTGTAACGAAAACCACTGATACGAGGGACGGTACATGTGATGCGGATTGCTCCCTGCGCGAAGCCGTGGACGCGGCCAATGCGAGCACTGCTCCGCCTGTCATCAGCATCCCCGCCGGCACCTATGCGATAACAAGGGCCGGTTCAGACAATACCAATGAAAATGGTGACTTTGATGTCACCAAGTCAGTTGCGTTCGTAGGTGCCGGTGCAGGTTCAACGATCATTGATGGTGGTGATCTTGATAGAATTATCCATGTCATTTACGGCAGCGGCGCAACCATCAAAATAAAAGACCTGACTCTCACTAACGGTGATGCAGGTACGGGTGATGGCGGCTGCATGGATACCCAGAACAACAACCTGACAGTGACCAGTGTCCAATTTAGCGGCTGCAGCACCTCTGGTAACGGCGGCGCCTTGAATACAAATGGCGCCACCCTCACAGTGACAGGTTCCACGTTTGACAACAACCAAGCCGGTGCGAGCGGCGGTGCGGTCTACTCCACCGGAGCGGCCAGCAGCTTCACCAACACTACGATCAGCAACAACTCGGCATTCACTGCAGGTGGCGGCATATACAGCAATAATTACGTCACCCTGACCAGTTCAACAGTATCAGGGAATAGAACAACAGATACCGTTACGAACGGTAACGGTGGCGGGGTTATCGCGGCGACCGGCCTTGACATTACTGACACCACTATCAGTGGCAATACATCGACCAAGAATGGTGGCGGGGCATTCCTGAACGGTTCGGCAACCATGACCGTATTACGCTCCACCTTCTCCGGCAACACTGCAAAGAATAGCGGCGGCGGCCTGTTGACCTGGAACGGCACCATCAACGTCTATAATTCCACCATCTCCGGCAACAGCGCTGCTAACGGCGACACCGGTGCCGGTGGCGGTATCTATACCAAGTACTGTACGATCAAGAGCAGTACCATCTACGGGAATACCAGCTCCTATGGTGGCGGTGGTGTACATAACGTCAACGGTACCTGTACGATTCAGAATACTATATTTAAACTCAATGTCACGACGTGTCGTAACATAGCCGATATAATTTCGTCCGGAAAAAACATTGATGATAAGGCCGAAGGTGTTTGTTTTTACGCCGCTAATGGAGACTTTGTAAATACCGACGCCCTGCTTAATGACTTGGCCGATAACGGCGGTTTGACAAAAACGCATGCCCTACAGACAAGCCCGAGCCTGAGCCCAGCTATTGATGCCGGGGACAACACTGCATGTGCTGCATCGCCAATAAACAATAAAGACCAGCGTGGCAAGACGCGTCCTGCGGACGGCAATGGGGACTTGACAGCAACATGTGATATTGGTGCGTATGAATATATTCCATAACATGTGATTGATCAAGGAACAAGTTCTGGGTACCATCCGATGATATCGACTGCAACAACTGGGAGAACATTGGGCGTCATCATGACATCGGAAGTATCCAGCACCGATACCGTCTATGAAAACATTGTTATTGCCAAAAAAAACAGGCACACAATTGCGTGGCAATTGATTATCATATCTGCGATGAGCACGGATACTGATAAAAGCATCCGGGCTGGAGACTGAGGCTTTTTGTCCTTTAGGATAAGGACGCATTGAAGGGAATTCGTAATTCATAGTTCATCAGTAAGTCTGCAGTACATTGGATGTATCTTCAGACGTAATCCTCACGTGAAGTTATCACGGATCTGACTGAGAAGGATGATCGTTATCAGTAGACATTTTTTGGGTGTGATTTCTCGTAAGGAGGGGCATATGGCGATGCCCATTATCGGATAAACTCTCGTTTGCAATGTCCGCATGCACGACCGACGAAGTATTGATGGGCCGTGAAGCGGGGCGGCAGCCTCAGGATTTGCCCGAGGCGATAATTTTATCAGGAGTATGTGAATAACATGAATGTATTTAAAAGCATCGCGGCGTCGCTCCCCGCAAAGATGGTGATCATACTGGGGCTTCTCATCACCGTCGGGGGGAGCATCTTCTGGTACATATCCATCAGGACCGACGAAAAGAACCTGATGGACAACGCGATCACCTTCGTCTCTTCCTTCTCCGAGGTGGTCAAAAAGAGCGTCAGAGACGATATGCTCCATTTTCAGCGCGCTGATATCCAGAGGACGCTCGAGTCCATCGGCGACTCGGAATCCATCGCAAAGGTGCAGATCTTTGACGCGAAGGGAGTGATCTTCTATTCGTCCGACAGGAAAGGCATCGGCCAGCGGGTCGATCACGATTCCCACGCCTGCGTCGGCTGTCACAAGGACCCCGCCGGCCCCAGTGAGCTGATCCTGAAGGATAAGCGCTGGAATATCTATACGAACGAAAACGGTTTCAGGGTCCTGAGCTTTGTCGAGCCGATCTACAACGAGACCGACTGCTATACCGCCGCATGCCACGCCCATGACAGGGGACAGAAGGTGCTCGGCATCATGACAATGGACATTTCTCTCTATCCGATCGACATGAAGATCAGGCGGCAGATGATCGAGACTTCTTTCTATATTGTCATCTTCCTTGCGGTCACCGGTTCAATTCTCTATTGCGTCCTCTGGAGGTTTGTGCTTAGTCCCGTGACGTCCCTCTCCGCGGGGATGGAGAACGTCATTTCAGGAGACCTGTCACAGAGGGTGCCCGCAACGTCGGGTGATGAAATAGGCAGGCTGACCAATACGTTCAACGCCATGACCGGGGAGCTTCATGGGGCGCGCCAGAGGATGGAGCAGTGGACCCAGGCCCTCGAGGAGGAGGTGAAGAAAAAGAAGGACGAAATATTGAATACCCAGGGGAAGCTCATACAGACTGAAAAGATGGCGGCACTCGGCAGGATTACCGCGGACATCGCCCACGAGATACGGAACCCGCTTACTGCGCTGGGCGGATTCGGACGCAGGCTTCAGAAGATCTCCTGCACGGAGAAGGAAAAGGTGTACGCGGACATCATCGTGTCCGAGGTGCAGAGACTCGAGCAGATCCTGAGGGATGTCATGACGTTTTCCCGGGATGTGAAGATATGTTTTGAGAAGATGCCGGTCACGGAGATGGTGAAGGACTGCGTTACGACCTTTTCGGCACTCTGTGAAGAGCATGACATTAAAATTGACGCCAGGTACGGGACCGACCTCCCCGTGCTTATTGACAGGGGACAGGCGGGGCAGGCGGTAAAAAATCTCATATCCAACGCCATTGACGTCATGCCGGGCGGCGGGATCCTCTCCGTTACCACCGTTGAGGAGAGATATCATGAGGTGGCCTTTGTTGCCCTGCATATTTCTGATACCGGGTCGGGCATTCCCGATGCGCAGCTGCCGTTTATCTTCGAGCCGTTTCATACCACCAAAGAGATCGGCCGCGGCACAGGGCTCGGGCTGTCGATCAGCAGAAAGATCATAGAAGAACACGGCGGCTTCATTAAAGCGGAGAACAGGAGAATAGGGGGGCTGAGGGCGAGCCTTTTTTTCCCCTATCAGAGCGAGGAGGACCTCAGCAAGGTGCCGTGCTGGGAATTCATGAAGTGTGAGAGGCATACAGGGAAGGAAATGAAGTGCCCGGCCTATCCGCATTTCGGACGGGTCTGCTGGGTCGTCGGAGGGACGTTTTGCGAGGGCAAGATCCAGGGCACCTTTGCGCAAAAATGCGAGGACTGCAGGAAATGCGAGTTCTATGAGAAGGTTGTTTCAGGGGAAATATGACCCTGAAACCACCACTTAGCCTATATCATTCATGAATGTTTGGGGGGACAGAGACCTCTCGCTCATTCTCGCTTCGCTCCGAGGCTTTTGCCTCTTTATTTTCTATTTACATACTGTCTGACTATCGGCAAAAGAAACCGCTCGGCCCCGTGTCCCGCCTCGTTCCGTTGCCTTATGTCTGAAATGTATGAATGATAATGCGCGTTAGGTGCGCGGTCAGCCTCTGCACGGATACTCGCTTTGTGCCAATCGAAGATTATTATTCTCAGTCCGGTCGTTTCAAATAGTGTCCGCCTCACCGAATGCCGCCAGTCTGACGGCGATGCTTACAAAGTTTTTTTGACCCCGGCTGCGGCACTTTCGGAATTTGAAGCAACAGCGTAGTAAAGATATCCCAAAGAGATCAGAAACGATATCGGAGTGCGGTAAGGAAAGGGAATGTCCAGCAGGGCATGTAAGGTCTGAAGGATGACCGCAGGGGTGAGGGAAACCGCAGACAGGCGTACCAATGCCTTATAGTTCAAAGTGGCGTGAAGCCTTTTCGCAAACACGGTGCCGATGCCGGCGGAAACAAGTACCTGGATGATATGGAAGAAAAAAGAGAAAAGGAGGACGAAGGGGAAAAGGATGACAGGGAACAGGGTATCAAATGAGTCTATCCATTCCCGGAGGACTTTCTGGTCGATGGTGACGTTGTCGATTTCCGCCAGATCAAAGGTGCGGGACTCTGACGGTCTGTTTTTTATGATGAGCTTCGAGTCTGTAAGCAGCAGCACCGCGCTGGTTTTATCCAGAGAGGTTATCCGGCCCGAGGTGTCGATTATCGCAAAAGGAGTATTCTTTTCAGTCGAGTTAATATAATAAGGGACCGGCTCTTTTATGGATGCCTTGCCATGAAGTATGGTGATTGTGGGCACCTGCTTCACGTATTTGGGTGCCTCTGCGGACAGGAAGTCGGATAGTTCTGAGTGCATGCGTGAGGTCCCCGGAATCCATAATATGCAGAGGATGAATAAAAGATAGGTGAAACAGAGCCCCTTCCAGTTGCCGGCGACATCCTGGTAAAAAGGCTTTGAATAGAATGACAGGTAGACTGAATCGAGAAAATTATATCTTCTCATGCGGCAACTTTTTCCCCCGAAAAAATAAACATTTATAATTTTAGCATAAGTGATCATCTGATGAGGTTTAATCGGGCGGATATCTGAAAAATAGAGTTATCAGCCTGATAAATCTGCTGTCCCCGCCATTATTCTTGAAGAATACCGGCGTCATGTTTTTCGTTCTATTTGATACACTATAATCATACATTGAAAAAGGGAGGAGGAGACATGATGAAGCTCAGGATATTCACTTTTATCACGTTAGTTGTTTTCAGCTTCGGGATTACGGGGTGCGCGACGGTCCCTGAAGAGCATAAGGGGGCGACAACCGGAGCGGCGGTAGGCGCGGCAACAGGCGCGATTGCGGGTGCGATGCTCGGCAAAAGCGGGGCCAAAACAGAGACAGCGATTATCGGCGGGCTCTTAGGCGCCCTGGTGGGAGGGGCGATAGGACATTATACCTATGATGTCAAAAGGACACGGCAGGAGACGGAACAGAAATATGACTATCAGGCTGCTCAGGGAACCATGGTGAGAATTGAAGGCGCGTCCGCAGAACCTGCCATGTTCAACCGTGGTGAAAAAACAGAACTGGCCGTTACTTATGCCATATTGGGCGCTTCGCCTGACGCGGAATTCGATGTCACTGAGACGCGTGAGATAAGGCTGGGTGAAGAACTTGTTGGAAAACCGGAAGTGAATGTGAGACGGAAAGGGGGAACCTATACCTCCAGGATTCCGCTGGTTCTGCCGGCGGATGCAAAGAGGGGGACGTATAAAGTCCTCGTCACTGTGCAGACAGCTAACTCAAAGGATTCTCGAGAGACGACCTTTATGGTTCATTAAATATTGAAATGCAACGGGCCGGAGAAAAAGCCGGCCCTTATTTTTTGTATTCAACAGGTTGCAAGAGACCTGTGAGGTGTATGACACTAACCGCTATGAATTGACTGATCTTCTTTTGACGAACGTCTCTATCGCGGTCCTGAAACGGGAATCGATGCTGAGATATCGTATGCCATACTGAACGATATTCTTGCCTGTGCCCAGTACCCTCATAATCTCCGCTTCAGCAACGATCTGTCCAAAGTCCGGGAGAAAAAAAGAACAGGAAATAATATCCCCCTTTTCAAAACGCTTTTCAGTTTCTATCAGCATTCCCGAGGCGCTGATGTTTTGAGAAGTACAAAAAAAGGTGCTATCGCCTGACTGTCCGTTCACGGTTGCCTTGAGGAGAACGCGATAGTCCTGCCGTTCAGCGACGGATAGCAGCCGGACAAGGCTCTGCGTCAGCTTTTCACGGAGTATCGGTCTGGTTAAATAGGAGTTTGCCCTGCACGCGCGAACGCGATCGAGGTCGGTTTTTATATTATTGCATACAATCATGATGGAAACATGCGTTAACTCACTGTCATTTCTGATAAAAGAGCAGATTTCTTCGGCTGTGGTTCCGTCAAAATCAAGCTGCAGGATGATGAGGTCAGCATGTTCTTTTCTGTGTGTTTTAAGGATATCTTCAGGTGAAGTTGCGATAAAGACCTGAAACTCCGACCTGTTGAGCACTTGTTTTTCCACATTAATAAAGGATGTGAGTTCAGCGGATAATACTATTTTCTTCATCGTTGAAATGATATCCTCATGTTTATTTTCTGTGAGCTATGCTCTGCATTACGGCTGCGAACAGTGTTGTGAGCACGCTTCCGCGAGACATAGTATAACTGATAAATATTACAGAATAAACCCGGTGCCGGCAGTTGCCCCAAAAAATGTATTCAGCAGGGGCGTGGATGACTGAAAAGTATTTTGCAGCAACACCGTATACATGCCATAGGCAATTCCTGATAAACATAAAAAATATGCAACGGCCGCCTGAGAATTGTATTATGGCATATGGCAGCAGCCTGATGAAATTAGGAGACTTCGAAGGAATTTATGCCCCTGCGGATAAAAAGATATCGCATTGTTTGGGGTTGACTGCAGCCGACGGCAGTTTTCAGGATAGACGCTCTCATGCAGCGCT
>JAOUFP010000134.1 GCA_029858145.1 Nitrospirota bacterium
AAGCGGTTGACATATGCTTCAAGGCTTTCACCTCTGATGATTCCGTTGTCGGGGACGGTCATGTCAATGATATCCTGTTTTTCTATGGCGAGAGCTATCTTCTGGAGCTGGAAGGCGTTGAACCCGTAAGCATAGAGGCTTCCCGCAAAACTCCCGGCGCTGGTGCCCACGATCATATGAACCGGGATGCTGTTTGCTTCAAGTATCTTCAGTACCCCTATGTGGGCAAATCCTCTTGAGGCGCCCGCTCCGAGAACAACGGCGACCCTGGCGGGCTTCGGCGGCGGCAGCACCTCTTTGGGCGCGCAGGCCGACAGGGCAATGCACGCAAAAACAATCAGGATGACGGGTCCCCGATTCATTTTAATAAGTATTCTCCATCGGTCATTTCAGGCATGTATTATATCTGTAGCCGCCGGGTTTATCCAGAGAGGAAGGAAAGTTCGATAAATCAGGAGGCTTCAATTCTGCTGAAAAATGAGAAAGGCCGGGAGTTACCGGTTTGGAAAGGTCTTATTCTGCTGCGGGAGCATGCTGATAAATCCATTCAGTTGCCTGAGATGTTCATCTGGCATATTTACAAACTCAATACCTATAGCATACTGTTCCTGTTGCGTATTCTGTAGAGCAGTGCATGAGACAATCCTTCCGAGAAAGCTGAATTTGTCATTTCCCGGAAGCGATATCTCCATGGGTAATTTTTCTTCCACCTTCAGGAAATTATTGGTCTCTATGAACATGCCCCTCGTGCTGATCTTCCTGACCGAGTAATTGTCAGTACAGGTCAGGGTCGTCCTGCCGTTTGAGGAGACATGAAACCTCATATGGAGCCTGAGACCGCTCATTGAGTGCACTCCGACGGAATCCGGTTTTCTTTCAGCATGAGCTTCAATGAAACTGACCAGTTCGGATATTTTTTCCTCAGAAACTTCCTTGAATTCCATGCCGGCTGCATAAATGGGGACAAAGTCTCCGTTAGATGATTTTCTGCTCTCAAGAAGCGAAGCCCAGACAACGACCCCCTTTGCCGACAGCAATCTGTCTTTTGCATCGATTTTCAGGGTATACTCACTGCCTATGTTCAGTCTCCGGTCGATTTTTATAGAGATGCCGCCGATGCTGATATCGATGATATCCACGCTGCTGGTAAACTTCATCCTGCCATTGACCGCTGTGAAGTCCAAGTTGAAACTTTTATAGCGTTTCTCTTTTTTTTCCATTTCAATGCCTTTAAGATCTTCCCTGCTATAGTTCTCAGAAATAGTGCTGCTCAGCATTTGCCATAAATTGAGAAGCAATTTGCAAATCTGATGCCAGATCGTCTCAGCTGGAGTGTATATTGATTTTGCACGAATAATTTTGTGCGCCGTTACCATAAGAAGCAGGACATTAGGTAAAATTCACATAGTGTTTAGGTATTTTCTACCCAAATTGACAGGGAGTCTGATTTTACACGACTCACTTTTGTCCTTTGTTTTCCTGTTTTTTGCCGTAATGATGAGAAAGGTAGTCTATTATCAGGTCTGCCTGTTCATTTGAGATAACAGGGGCATAGCTCCTCATCCTCGTCACGGTGCTCCTCCATTCTTCATATGATTTTTTCATGTTCTTCGGCCGGTCGAGGGTGTGGCAGAGCCTGCATTTTGTTTTAAAGAGCTTTTCAGCCTTTGACCAGTCCCGCTGCGCGTTCCTCTTTTCTTCAGCGAAGGCATATTGCCAATAGGGTGCAATCACAATTGACGCAGTCATTAAAAATACAGCGAACTTTATCTTCAAGAGAGTGCCCTGCCTCTGTAAGTGTTTTTGCTGCTTTCATTCTATCATGTTTGATGGCGGTTTACCCGCTGCACGGGTGTGCCGGCGGAATCCTTTTAACCCGCTTCGGAGGAGAAGTGATGAAACCCGGGCTGTCGGGTCTGCAGGGAAAAAGGAAGGCCCCGGCGGACTGATTTCATGCTAGGAATGTTCTCCCTTTTGTCCGGTGAGTGATCTGTCAAGGGAGAAGACGCCGCCACCTGTGATCATCAGGGCGAAGGCAATGCCGATCACCAGGATGTGGAACTCGAATCCTTCGCCTTTTTGGTGGCCGAACCAGTTCATGAAGAAGCCGTGTTTAAGGTGATTCATGTATGCGCAGGTGCCGAGATTTACCGCTATAGCAAGAGCTGAGAGCCTTGTAAGGAACCCTGTGATAAGGGCGATGGAGCCTAAAAATTCAGTTGCCATAACAAGAAGGGTCAGAGGAGGCGGGAACCCCATGGAAGAGCTGAACAGGTGCAGCGTTTTTTCAACGCCCGGGCCTCCGTACCATCCGAGAACCTTCTGCGCTCCGTGCGCGAACATTACGCACCCGAGCGTCAATCTCAGGACCAGGGCGGCTGTAGTATCGTCTGTCTTTAAGAAATCTCTTATCATCTTTCCCCCATTTATTTCTGAACCTTAAAAAACTATATCAGGGGTATCCATTGCAGTCAAGCGCTGAACAACCGTGACTTTTCACAGGAGACAGTTCGTTTTATCTGAAGGCATTTGGCGATTTGATAGAATATTAATAAAACAGGAGTTGCTGAGGCATGCCTTGATAACGGTATGATATTACGAAGGTTGTCCAAAAAAGATATTGAACTGGTCGATGACGCAAGACTTCTCATCAGGAGAAGACGCAACAGGAAATCCCGCGTCGCTGCTTCCTTAAGGACTAAATCCGGCTCAATATGGAACGGCATAAATATCGAAATCAGGGAATGCGCTCCGTGTTCGATCTGCGCGGAATATGCCGCGATCGCAAAAATGTTTACCGATGCAGACGATGAGATCGAAGCGATAGTGGCGGTTTCACTGAAGAAGGGGCGGTATTCGGTCTTGCCCCCCTGCGGGAAGTGCAGGCAGTTTATGAGCGCTTTTGGAAATCCCTATGTGATTCTCGAGGTGAAAGGCAAATTGAAGAAGGCCAGGTTAAGCGATATTACTCTTTTTCAGTACGCGGGATGACTCCTTGAAAGGTCCAACTCAATATGCTTCATGCTTTGCCGAACGCATTATACCTGTGTGCTTCATGGGTGAATGCCTATTCAGGTTCTTCCCCGGGGAGCGGTTTAAACTCTCCGGTCTCTTCAATCACTACTGTGTAACCTTCGAGCTCGCCGGGGATTTTTTCATCGAGTTCCGGCGTTTTTTTAAGGACATAGACCTTGATGCAGGGGGTCTCATCGCAGAGGCCGATGGCCGTGCCTGCAATGCCGGGAATGTTCAGCAGATCCCCTGAGTGTTTTTTGAGTACCGCTTCGATTTTTTTTGTGTCCATAGTATTTGTTCCCCGGTGATCAAAAACCGCGGCCTGTGCGCAGCCTGTGATGTTCACTGTCATAATGATCAGACTGAACGTGAAAGGGGTTATCCTCTCTCTAACCATTTTAAAACCTGTTTGAATTATAAAAAGGGGAAGGGCGGTCATATAGGGAAACGCCCTCCCCAGGTGCAAGGTTTAAAACTGAAAATGCTTAATTGCCGTCGATCCGAAGTGTTGTGCCCAAGCTATGCGAAAGCAGGGTGAGAACAGTGTCTATGTCGTTGGCGATGGCGTATTTGCCCGTACTGTCGCCGGCGAACAGCAGTCCTACGGCCTTGAGCCCTGTTTTTGTCACCAGGAGTGAGCCGGAATCGCCGGGCTTGATGAACGGCTTTGCTGACTGAACGATTATCTGGTTGTTGAAGGCAGCATTTCCCGCTGCGCCGTAGTTTATAGTTATCATTCCGTTTATTGCGGTGACCGTTCCCGCTGTCAGCTGTGAGGTGCGCCCGTACTTCTGGACAGCTTGCCTGATGGCTGCGTCCGCGGTGGTGGAGTCCGGTGTTCCATATCCGTTGGGCGGTGTGGCGTTGCCAAGCATCGGGCTCCCGTTCGAATCCGCATAAATCAGTGCCAGCGCTGCATCCACGGTGTTGCTGCCTGTGCCGAAGTTAATAGGGATGAAAAAGTCGGACACGCGGTCCCGAGGCAGTTCCCCTATGAAGTTGCCGCCGGCTATGCACCCGGTGTCGTAAAGACCCGGCTGGAGAACTCTGTTGCTTTCGTGTTGCGGGGCATCATTTTCAAGTGCATACACGTGGTTATTGCTGAGTGCATAAAAGTGCACTCCGTCGGTAACACGGGCACCGATGGTGCCTGCCGAGCATTCATTTTCATTCCCTGTGGAAACCCCGATTGGCACGGGAGGAGTCAATACAGAAGTGGTGCTCACCTTTGTGGCGGTGCCGCTGCTGCCCTTACCAGGTCTGAGCGCGTAGAACTCACCCGTAACACTGACTTTGACAGGTGTGCCCTCAAGGCTTGCCGGAATCCCTCGTGTCCCGATCCGCTTCGTGAAGACAAAGACAGCAGGACGTCCATCTTCTGTGAGACCAGTTGCTGTCCCGACGACATCAGGCAACGCCATCAATTCCGGAGTATGCCGGTTCTGGATAGCCATCACCGCCCGGATCTGAGGATTGTTCTTGTCCAGGACAGCCGGCACATTTCCCTGGCCGGCGGTGAACGCAGTTGCGTTATCAGGGCCCTGGAAGCCGATGCCCCCTGCGAGCAGGACAAAGGACAGGGTCAATGCAACGATAAAGAGCACTGATGTGTAATTTCTGTGAGGCCTGAAAAATGTTTTCATAAATCCCTCCCGTAAAAAAAATTATCAAAACAAAAAAACCGAACTGTATAAGGAATTACCTTCGACAGCTCGGCCATCTTTATATAAAGACCCGCCGCTTTCCGCCCCTTCCTCACGAAAGGTTTGGCATTTCGGGTGATTTTTTTCTTGGTATATTTATAAGATAAAGCCGGGGTAAAGTCAACCATTTAATTGCCGCAAATGCTGTCGGATGACTCAGAAGCAGGGGAAGCTGAGAGCGGGCAGCGAAGAGTTATAAGCTTGCCCGGTCCTCTTTTTTTCATTCACGCTATTACGCATCTATGCTTTTACGCTTTCACAGATTGACCGTGGCCCATGAACGAAGATCTTTTTTGCCCTTCACTAGAACCTATCTCAAAATCAAAAGTTTTTGTCATTTGCCTTATTTTGTCATTCCCGTGCAGACGGGAATCCAGTGTTTTCAAGGTGCTCCGGATACCCGCCTTCGCGGGTATGACAGCCTTTTCAGAAACAACCGGTTTTGAGATAGGTTCTAATCACCAGTTGCTGATTACCGGATCTTTATTGCTCATTGCTGTCTTTTAAACGCGTGACGAGTTCTGCCGGAAGAGCTGTTTTTGTATCTCTTCCTGTATGACGTCCCATCCCTTCTCTGTGTGGGGCAGGACGCAGGCAGAGCAGTCCTTCATTCCTGCTGGAAGAGTGGAATAATTGCCCGGACAGTCGAGGAGGAAGAGGGGGCAGTAGCAGAAGAGGCATGAATGCCAGTCTTCAAGTTTGTGGCACGGCAGAAATTCGCATTTGAGATTTATGAAATGTTTATAGTTCATTTTAGTTTCCTCGTTGATTTAATTTCACTTTTTTAAATTTTCTCAGCCTTAAACATGTCCAGAGAGGATTTCGCCAATAAACTTTCCGGGAATTCCATGAATGCTTTTTCGTAATATTCCCTGCTTTTGAGGCTGTCGCCACTCCTGAAATAGCAGTAAGCGATATTGCATAGAGCCATCTCTCTGTAGCTTAAAGATGATGAGCTGAATAAAGTAAGATAGCGCCATTTATCAATCCAGGAGTGTTTGGAGAAAAAAGAATAACTTTTCTCAAAGAATGGAATAGCTTTCCTGAAATTGCCCTGGCGAGTGAGCTTTATGCCTTTGCGATGAGCGTGAGCAATCCCGTTTCGCAAAGCCAATGCAAGGGACAAGTAAAGAATCAAGGCTGGGATTATGACGTCATAGGCATGATTCGCTCCTGAGAAATACCTGAAACTTTTTATTATCAGTATAAATACAATTATCTGCGGTATCACTGAGACCCAGGTGATTTGCTTGATTATTAAGGCCCTTTTATTCATGCCATGTCAGAATCTGTAATGGGGCGCGGTCACGCCGGTTCCAGAGTATGTCTTCTCTCCTTGCCTGCACCGAGTGTTTACCCCGGTTACAGCCGTAATGCTTTTTTACATCGGATACATGCTCCCAAGTCTCAGGTATATACTCAATGATGATATCCCAGCGGTAATCTCTCTTCCTGAGCAGTGCGAATCCCCTCAGTCCTCGTCATCCTCATACAGTGCCCCCGGCACCGGCTTCTCTTCTTTCCTGTGGTCTTCGATGTACGCGGTGATGCGGTACCTGAAATGTCTCGCTGCATTATGGTCATAGAGGTAGACCGTATCGTTTCTGAGGTTGCCGATATAGTAGGCAGCACTCCCGTTGATATGGACGATAAAGGTTTTTTCATTGATGAAGATGTTGAGGGTGAATCCGGTTCCCATGGTGCATTGGCAGGTGCAGTTGCTGGAGTAGCCGGGTATGTACTCCCGGTGTTTTTCATCAAATTCCCGGAGGAAGTCGGTGTCAAGAGCACCCGCTATTTCGACTTCGCGCGCATTTTCGAGGTCATAGAGAAAGGCGGGGCTCTTTCCGGTAATCAGACGGCAGGCGATGTAGGTGATGCAGGAATGTTGTGTGTTATGGTCCATTTGCTTTACCTCATTTTAAGTTTATCAACAAGCCCCGGGCTGCTGTTGTAATTCCCATACCCTGCAAGGCGTATCAAGAAAACAGAAGGGCTGACGGCAGGGCCGGATCATTCCCTTCTTTGCAATCTCCCCGAAGGTGAAGTGCCGCTGCCGACTTCATCTTCAAGCACGCACCCGGAGATCCGGTAGTTGAGAAGCGCTGCATCCTCATAGTCGAAGATGTAAATGCTGTCTCCCCGGACGTTTCCTATGAAATAAGCGGAGCTTCCTGTGATCCGCCCCATGAATGTATTGCCGTTTATTGTGAGGTCTATGGCATGCTTTTCGGTAAATTCATGCCGGAACGCATACTTGAAGGCGTTTCCTTTCGCGTAATTATTGTATTCGAAGTCCAATTCCCTGATGCGGTCGGCATCGGGCAGGCTTTCTATTTCAACGTCCGTCAGGGTGGTGAAGTCATACAGGGAAGCAATACGCTTCCCTGTTATCAGACGCCCTGCTATGTAGGCTACGCGGGTACGGTTGTGCCTTTTCATCGCCTTATCTCTCTAACCGCACTTCGTGAATCCGCAGCTATGACAGACCGCACAACCTCCTTCGTGCTCTACCGATCCCCCGCATTCGGGACAGGCGCCGATGAGCATCGTCTCTCCGTGGCCGTTCCTGCCGTTGCCGTTGGATTTGCTGCCCTTCTCGGTGTATTTTTCGAGTGCCTTCGCGATCGCGTCGGAACAGGAGGTGATTTTGCCGCCGCTGGACCAGGTCTGCTGGTGGCAGGTGATGCCT